>JAZSBX010000133.1:0-12720 GCA_045602605.1 Acutalibacteraceae bacterium | reverse complement strand
CGCGGCGCAAAAGCCCACAACTTAATATGGGAGTGTTCCCGAGTGGCCAAAGGGGGCAGACTGTAAATCTGTTGTCTTCGACTTCGGTGGTTCGAATCCACCCGCTCCCACCAAAATCGACAAGTTTCGACAGAGACTTGTTGATTTTACTTTTTCACTATTAACTCTTCACTTTTCACTATTCTCTTTAAGTCGATTTTGGCAAGTAATAAGTAATAGTGAATAGTGAAGAAGTATTTCGGTGTGCCTTCGGGACGAATTATAAAAACTGTAGGGGTTCAAACACATAGGTCAAAAAATCAAAGGGTTCGGATTTGTGCTACCCTTCCAAACAAAAAAGACTTGCTATGGCAAGTCTTTTTTGTTTGTGTTTGTGTCCGTAGGACACAACTTCGTTTGACCGCTTGCGGTCAACTTCAAACTAAAGCAACCTAAAATGGTTGGTTTTAAGGTTTTGCCGCAAACGGCAATGATTGACTTTCCTGAAAAGCGTGATATAATTGTGGTTTTCCCACGAAACCAATGCGAACCGGAATACACCAATGTCCTCACTGAACTTGGCTTCACCACCTATCGTGATGAGGAAAATAATTGGATTTATAAGAAGGTTAAATTCCGTCCTCTGAAGCGTATTCTGCGCCTTGCAGATGTATATCTGCCCCTGACCGGACATGGCGGCTACAAACCGAAAATCGAGAATGGTATTATCAATCTGATGGGTTCCCATATGTACAAGCCTTATTTCAAACCTTTGGCTTTTCTGGAGGGTTTAAAGATTCGCCGAATTAAGAAGCAGATGCTCCAAACAGTGAAGAAAGGTCTGACTTACCATCTTTGGTGGCATCCCCATAATGTGGGCGTGCGCACCGATTTTCATATGAAGCAGTTAGAAGAAATTTTCAGTTATTACGATGAACTCAAAGAAAAATACGGAATGCGAAGCCTTAACATGGATGAAGCGGCGCAGGAAATATTAAACAGGTGATTTTGAATGTATCAATTCTACTATGCGGACAAATCCCAGACTTTAAACCACAGTAAATGTAAATGAATATCCTGCTAAGAAACACGCTGAAAAATATTGGTTTTAATGTTAAAAGCGAATCTGCTGAATCTGTTGCTTATAATTTTACCAGCGAACTGATAAATTGGGACATTGTAAAAACCAATTAAAATTGTCGACTTTTATAGTCCATATGCAAACCAAACCCGAACACCTAGGTGTTCGGGTTTTAAAATTTATCCAAGCATGACGTCAAGCAGCATCATTAATGCAAAGCCCGAAACAATTCCCATTGTGGAAAAATACGGGTGAGTTTCCCTGCTTTGTTGACATTCGGGAATCAGCTCATGAACGGCAACCAGCACCATTGCGCCTGCCGCAAAGGAAAGTGCAATAGGCAAAATCGGTTCTACAAAAACCACAAGCACCGCACCCAGCACTCCTGCAACGGGTTCTACCATTCCCGATGCCTGGCCAAGAATAAAACTCCTTTTTGCGCTTACGCCCTCTCTTCTAAGCGGCAGAGATACTGCGGCGCCTTCGGGAAAGTTTTGAAGACCTATGCCAAATGCAATTAAAACTGCGCCGAGCAATGCCTCTTTCGAATAACCGTTTTTCAGCGCGCCAAACGCCACGCCAACGGCCAAGCCTTCGGGAATATTGTGAAGGGTAATTGACAGCACAAGCATTAAAATTCTGTTAAATTTGTTGCTTTGGTTATCAAAATTATTTGCTCTTTTTCTCGCGGCAGTCACCGCCTTATCAGAGCCCCAGATAAACAAAGCGCCTGATAAAAAGCCCACCGTTGCCACGATGTAGGGTGGTATATTTGTTACAACCTGCGCCCTTTCAATGGCAGGTTGTAACAGTGACCAAAAACTTGCCGCAATCATAACCCCTGCGGCAAAGCCTAACATTATGTTTAAAACCTTTGGATTTGGAGTTTTAAAAAACACAACTGTTGCCGCCCCAAGCGCTGTCACAAACCAGGTAAAAAGGGTTGCGGCAAGTGCCATTAAAACATAGTTTTCCATAGTCCACCTCCAATAATCAGTATATTTAAAGTGGACAATAATGTGAAAGCACCGCAGTTACCTGCGGTGCTTTTTTTAATATTTAAAATTCGTTACCTTTTCGAAATAAAGTTCGGTTCCTACAAGATATGCAAGACCGTGACCTGCTTCGGGAACGGTTACTAATTCCTTTCGCGAGTTACAGGCTTCAAAGTTTTTAACGCTCATTTCACAGGGCACATAATCATCGGCCTCGCCGTGAATAAAGATTACGGGCACCTTGCATTTTTTAACCTCTTCAATGGCAGGTGCTTCCTCCAAATCAAAATGTCCGAAAATTTTGGCGCCTAGTTTTACAAAAAAATAAGATATATTTACAGGTAGCTTCATTTGGGCAATAACCTTTTTTATTATATCCTTAGCGCTTGTAAAACCGCAGTCGGCAAGAATACCTATAACATTTTCGGGAAGTTCCTTTCCCCCTGCCATAAGCACGGTTGAAGCGCCCATTGAAATGCCTGTCAGAATAATCTTAACATCGCTTCCGAAATGCTCAACCATAAACTCAACCCATTTAAGGCAGTCCCTATGCTCGTTAACGCCGAAGGTGATAACATTACCGCCGCTTTTTCCCGAACAACGTTGGTCAACGATTAAAGCGCTTCTGCCCAGCTTAAAGCACCGCTGAACACCGCCCGATAAATCCCTTTCGGCAGTGCCGCGATAGCCGTGAAACATAAGCTCAATGGGGGCATCCTTGCTAAACTCGTAATATTTTCCGTAAAGGTCAATTCCGTCAAAGGATTTAATCATAAATTCCTTATGAGGCATTGCCCTGGTTTCGGTTGCCCATTTAATAATTTGCTCACGGTGGGGCAGATAAATTTCTCCCTCAGGCAGTTGAATTTCATCCCCCACCCTATTCTTTTTACGGTCAACAAAAAAAGCAATTTTAAAGCAAATGTAGCTGATTAACAAAATAATCAGACAAATAAATATCGCTACTGCTAATGTTATCCATACAATTTCCATTAACGTCATCTCCGCGAGTTTGGATAAAAATATTTTAACACCGAAGCTTTACCATTTCAAGTTTTTTGTTTTTTATAAAACAGAAAATAAAAAACCAACCTAATCGGGTGTTTAGTGAACAATTTGTTGTAAAAAAGTATCAATTTAAGCTATGAATTGTTTAAAACGACAATTTTTGTAAAACGCTATTGCATTGTGTCGATTTTTGGTGTATAATTCATAAAAATTTAATAAATTATGTATGATGCTTGCAGGAAAAGTTTTTAACTGCCGAAGGAGTAACACTCTCAGGCTTCCCACCAGGGATGAGGACTGTAAGCTGACATAACTTTGGAGAATCTCATTAAATTGGGTGCCGAAGGTGCAAAGCGATTTTACGCTAATCTCTCAGGCAAAAGGACAAAGTCAATGCTTTTTTCTTTTTGGTTTGTATTGTTGGTGGTTTGCGCTTTGCGCAGACCATTTTTTTATTTTTCAGGAGGAATTATGGAAGCAGTAATTCAAAAAATCACCGAAATCAACAACTCCGTTAACGGTGTTGTATGGGGTATTCCCGGTCTTGTACTTCTCATTGGTACAGGTATCATTATGACCCTTGTAACCAAGGTTTTTCAGGTTTCCCGCATTGGACACTGGTGGAAAACCACAATTGGCAGTCTTTTCAAAAAGGAAGTTATTTCACACAGCAAGGAAAAAGGCTCAATTTCCCCCTTCCAGGCTCTTTGTACCGCGCTTGCCGCAACCGTTGGCACCGGTAACATTGCCGGTGTTGCCGCCGCAATTTGTGTGGGTGGCGCAGGCGCAGTTTTTTGGATGTGGGTTGCCGCATTCTTTGGAATGATGACAAACTATTCCGAAAACGTGCTCGGTATGTATTTCCGCCGCAAAAACCCAAACGGCGAATGGTCGGGCGGTGCTATGTATTATCTGAAAGATGGTCTTGGCGGTAAAAAGGGCTGTAAATGGATTGGCGCCGTTTTAGCCGTGCTGTTCTCCATTTTCACAATGCTTGCATCCTTTGGTATCGGCAGTATGGGTCAGGTAAACAAAATCGTTGCCAACGTGGCCGCCGCATTCGATGTTCAGGCCCTCTCCTCCATTGAAGTTATGGGCGGTGTATCTCTCTACAACATTATTATCGGCGTTGTTATTATGGCGCTCACCGCACTTATAACCCTGGGCGGTCTTAAAAGAATTGCAGGCGTTGCCGAAAAAATCGTCCCCTTTATGGTTGTGCTTTTCGTTGCAGGAAGTCTTGTGATTATCGGCATTAACTATCAGTCAATTATCCCTGCATTTAAAGCGATTTTTGTTAACGCATTTAAGCCCGAAGCCTTTGTGGGCGGCGGTATCGGCGGTGTTATCATTGCAATGACCAACGGCTTTAAGCGTGGCGTTTTTTCAAACGAAGCAGGTCTTGGCTCCTCGGTTATGGTTCACTCCAACTCCAATGTTAAAGAGCCTGTAAAACAGGGTATGTGGGGCATTTTCGAGGTGTTTGCCGACACTATGATTGTTTGCACAATAACAGCCCTTGTTGTTCTCACTTCAGGCGGTCTCGCAGGCGGCGCATTTAATGTTGAAACGGGTGAAATTGCCAAAGGCCTTACCGATGCAACCCTTGTTGCAGGCGCTTTCAACGAGGTTTTCCCTTGGGGTAACATTGGTCAAAAGTTTATTGCTGTTGCTATGTTCCTTTTTGCATTCACCACCGTTCTCGGCTGGTCACACTATGGCTCAAAGGCTTGGGAATACCTTTTTGGCTCAAAAACCACCTTTATTTTCCGTATTATTCACGTTATCACCGTTATTTTCGGCGCCGTGCTTTCCTCATCACTGGCTTGGGATATTTCAGACACATTTAACGGTCTTATGATGATTCCTAACCTTATCGGCGTTGTTGTTCTCGCTCCCCTGGTTATGAAAATCACTAAAAATTATATCGACAGAAACGTTATAAAAAAAGAGGTTAAGCCTGTTTTATCTTATGATTCAAACATCGAGGCTGCTTTCGAACAGACCCCCGATGCTGAATAACCCTCTCTCAAAAAGCAAAAGCCACGGAAACCCGTGGCTTTTGCTTTTTATGTTGAAAACAGTTAAGAACCGTGATATAATCTTAAAAATTAAGAATATAACTCATTTAGGTGTTTCATGAAAATTATAGCTCAATTAATTGGCTTTTGGGGAATTGTTATCAGTTTCATTATTTACCAGCAAAAAACAAGAAAAAAGCTTCTCCTTTGGAAGCTGACAGCCGATTTAACCTGGTTGCTTCATTATGCCTTGCTGGGCGCATTTTCCGCTGTTGCGGTAACGTTCATTGGGGTTATACGAGAGATTGTATACCTTAACGAGGGTAAGAAATGGGCGAATAAAAAATTTTGGATTATCGTTTTTTGCCTTATAAACATTGTGTTCGCTTTTTACACCTGGAAAGGACTTTTCAGTCTTCTTCCCACCATCGCTTCCCTTATTGCCGTTGCTTCCTTTGCAATGCAAAAGCCGAAAATCACCCGCTTTTTCTCCTTCCCTATTTCCTTTTGTATGATAATCTATGATTTTATCACGGGCTCCGTTGCCGGCATTGTAAATCAAATCTTTACAATTACATCCAGCATAATCGGCGTTATAAGACACGATATAAAGCGCAAATAAACAAAACAAGCCTACGAGTAGAACTCGTAGGCTTTTTTAACTGATAATTATTTAAGCAGTTCCCAAATGCCCTTGTAAATATATTTCGGTCGGTATGGGAAAAGGTTTATGTCTTCAAGGGAGGTAACACCTGAAAGCACAAGCACGGTGTCAACGTTTGATTCAATGCCTGCAATGATATCGGTATCCATTCTATCCCCAATAAAGGCGATTTCCTCGCTATGGCAGTTGATTTTTTTAAGCCCGTGGCGAAGCATTAAGGGATTAGGCTTGCCAACGAAATAAGCTTTTTTGCCCGTTGCAATTTCAATGGGGGCGATAAGGGCGCCCGTAGCAGGCATAATTCCTTTTTCTGTTGGGCCTGTGATGTCGGGATTTGTACCGATAAGCTTTGCGCCTGCACGAACAAGGTTAATCGCCTTCTCAATTTTTTCAAAGCTGTATGTACGGGTTTCCCCCACAACAACATAATCGGGATTAACATCATTCATATAAATTCCGTGGTCATAAAGCGCCTTTGTAAGGGCGGCTTCGCCGATAACATAGGCTGTGCAACCCGGTTTTTGAGTGCCTAAAAATTCGGCGGTTGCCATTGCACTTGTATAAAAATGGTCGGCATCCACATTAAGGCCCATTCTGCCAAGCTTCATGCTCAGTTCGTGTGGTGTTCTTTCGGAGGAGTTGGTTAAGAACACAAACTCCTTATCATTTTCCTGAAGCCAATTAACGAAATCCGCCACGCCCTCCAAAATGCGGTTGCCGTGGTAGATAACGCCATCCATATCACAAATGAAACCTTTTTTACTTAAAACTTCTTTCATATTATTTTCTCCTTTAAATTTTAGCGATTCCAAGGGCATCCAGAACGGAAGAAATGAGAATTAAAATAATGCAAACGGGAGCGATATATTTAATTATAACGTTAAACATTTTTTTCGCTTTAAATTTGCCTGTGGCTTCGATTTCATCGGTAAGCGCTTTGGGTTTAATAACAAAGCCCACAAACAAGCAGGTCAGCAACGCAACAACGGGCATTAAAACGCTGTTGCTGATGAAATCGCTCATATCGAGAATTGTCATTCCAAAAATGGAGATATTGCTCCAAACGCCAAATCCAAGCGATGAACAGATGCCAAGCAGCACACAACCGAGAAAAACAAGCAAGCAGGTTACTTTTCGGTTTAATTTTGTTTTATCGGTGATGATTGAAACAACGGTTTCCATAAGAGAAATTGAGGAAGTTAGCGCCGCAAAGAAAACAAGCAAGAAAAACACAGCGCCGATAATCTGACCACCGGGCATGCTGTTAAACACCTTAGGCAGTGTTACGAACATAAGACCCGGACCCTTGCCGAGAGTCGCCTCATCGCCGCCCGAAAAGGCAAAGACTGACGGAATAACCATAAGGCCTGCTAAAAATGCAATGCCTGTGTCAAAAATTTCAATGTTCCTAACCGCGCCTTCAAGGCTTACATCCTTTTTCATATATGAGCCGTAGGTTATCATTATGCCCATTGCAAGGGACATTGAATAGAAAAGCTGACCCATTGCGGCGAGCACCGTTGTGGCGGAAAACTTGGAAAAGTCAGGCTTTAAATAGTAAATAACACCCTCAACTGCGCCGGGCATAAACATTGCATATACAGCGATAAAAAGTGTTAACACCACCAAAATCGGCATCATTATTTTGCTGACCTTTTCAATGCCCTTTTCAACACCAAAAAGAACAATAAGGGCTGTAGCGCCAAGGAAAACGGCAAACCATAAAATTGGCTCAAAGGGTTTTGCAATAAAGGTTTCAAAATAACCGTCCTGCGCAGCAAGAACAGCTTTGCCTAATGTAAAATCGGCAAAATATTTAGTAACCCAACCGCCGATAACCGAATAGTAAGGCAAAATTATCATTGGCACAACAGATGCCAAAATGCCTATAAAAGAAAAACGTTTATTAAGGGCCTTAAATGCGCCAATGGCGCTCTGCCCCGTTTTTCTGCCAATGGCAATTTCGGCGCACATAAGGGCAAAACCGAAGGTAACCGCTAGAATAATGTAGACAAGCAGAAAAATACCGCCGCCGTATTTTGCGGCAAGATAAGGAAATCTCCATATATTTCCAAGTCCCACAGCAGAGCCTGCCGCCGCAAGAACAAAACCTATTTTACCTGTGAACTGACTTCTTTTTTCGCTCATTTTAAAATTTCTCTCCCCGAAAGAACAAACTTCAATTATTTTAACACATTTATATTTTATTTACAACCGATTTCCATTGTATAATTTGCATTTTTTGTAAAAAAATACACTCATAGGAGTGTTATTATGATTGATAAAAAAGAATATTCATCACTTGTTAAAAAAGCATCCCCCAATTCAAAGAAACTGAAAAACGGCCTTTTGGCTTTTGTCATCGGCGGTTTGGTTTGTGTAATAGGACAGCTTTTTAAGGAACTGTATGAAGCCTTGGGCTTTAGCGAGGATGTGGTTAAAATGGCTGTGCCTGCAACTCTTATTTTTATTGCGGCACTGCTTACGGGACTAAAGGTTTTTGACAACATCGCCAAATTTGCAGGCGCAGGCACCCTTGTGCCCATAACAGGCTTTTCAAACGCCGTCACCGCCCCCGCCATTGAATTTAAGCGCGAGGGATTTGTTCTGGGCGTTGGCGCAAATATCTTTAAAATCGCAGGCCCTGTTATAGCCTATGGCACGGTTGCAAGTGTGATTTATGGCTTGATTTATTGGATAAGGACATTGTTCTGATGAAAAAGGCTTGACCGTATCGGTCAAGCCTTTTGTACTATGAAATGCTTTTTAGATCTACATATGTCCACCGTTTATTTCGGCGGTGTTTTTTCCGTGAATTATAACCGTTCTGTCTTCGGGTATATAAGAATCGGGGAAATGTATCATTACGTTTTCCTTTTCAAGCTTCGCCTGCAGGGTGTGAATATCCACCGCGGCAACTGCCGTGTTGGTTTTAATGGCAAGACTTGCCGCTTCACCTGCCGCCTGACCTGTAAGAATTGCAGGGGGAATCACACGCAGAACATCCCAACCATAGCCCGTTCCGTCAGCGCTTCTGCCGGCTGTGATAATATTGGGGAAATCACGCCTTGTAAGCGCCCGCAAAGGCACCTCAAAAAGATGGTCACGGTGTTCAAAATCGTTAATAGCGCAAACCGAATCATCAAAATGCCGGTAAGCATCCCCAACGTTAAAAGAATAATCCCCTTTAATGTGGGCGGTTGTTCGAAACTGCGGCATACCTGGAGATGTTACAATTTCTCTGGTTTTTCTGTCGGTTTTCCTTAACTGTTCAAGAATAAGAAGATGATTGCGAACAATATAATCCGTAACCTCTTGAGCACTGAGTCCTGACCAACGAGGAACGTCACTTGGCTGATTATCACCAAACAAATTGATATTACCACCGCTTATAGTGCGATAGATATCACCGATATCACCGCTTTCAACGGCCTGTTTACAACTGTCAAGTGTAACCATTTTAGCAAAAAATGAGAAGTAATTTTCTCCTCTGACGGTGGGAACTCCCGCACGGCGCAATACGTCACAGTCACCCGTTGTATCAATTAAAACGCGACAAGGATAAAACTCTGTACCGCCCTTGCTTTCGGTTACAACACCGGTACAAACGTTTCCATCCATAATAGCATCCACGGCCATACAATCAAAAAGAATATCGGCGCCGCTTTTCTCAATTTCCTCGGTTAATTGATAGGCAAAAATAGTGGGAGAATAACGTTGTATATATCTTGTTAGGGTTGGCTCTTTAGGTTCGCCATTCTTCCATTCTTCGGGAATGGTATCCCATCCAAGAGCAGCGCTCATTCGCAGCCACTTTTCAGCAAGACCGAATATAATTTGTTTGCCACGGCCATTGCACATAGGAACAAACAAATTAATTAAACCCAGCGTTCCAAGACCGCCGAGTATATTACTTTTTTCAAGAAGCAATGTGGATAGTCCGTTTTTTGCCGCGCTGACTGCCGCCGCAACACCGGCAACACCGCCACCGCAAACAATTACGTCATACTGCTTCTTTACGGGAATGGATTTATTATAATTAATTTGTTCCACTTAACATCACCTACTTTTTGTTCACTATATCACACCACCCATTTAATGTAAATACTTTTTTTATATAAATTTTTCCTATTTGGATAATAAAATTATTTTAACAAATAATAAGTCCACAAACACAAAAACGGAGTGGTTATATGGATAACAAAACCAAGTCGGCAAACAACAATGAAATCGGAAACGCTGAAACTGCCTTTGAGCTTGTTAATAAATACGGCACCTATGAAATTCAGCCCACCGCCGATACTGAAAACCCTTTCCCAAAAATCGCACAAGGTCTGCCGAAAGAGAAAAACCGAAAACAAAAATAAAAAAAGCCCTGCTGGGTTTGACTGCACAAATTTGTTCAGTTCAACCTGTCGGGGCTTTAAAAATGTAAGATTATCCGTAAATTTTAGGGTCGTTATATTTATCGGTAAGCTCGGTTTCGTTTTTGTTTTCCTGTTTTAAGAGCCATTCAAAAACCTCAAAGTTTGTAAATGTGTCGGTCCAGGAATCGTGGCCAACCTCGGGATAAACAGTAAGCCTTGCATTACCACCGCAATTATTAACGGCATCAACCATCTTCCGCGATTCCTCAGGGAACACGGTATCATCCTCTACGCCGTGGAAAGCCCAAACGGGAACGTTAACGAGGCGACCTGCATTCCAATACATTCCGCCGCCGCAAATGGGAATCATAGCGGCAAAAACTTCGGGCATACTCATTCCCAGCTGCCAAGCGGCATAGCCGCCCATTGAAATGCCTATAAGATACACCCTTTTTTTATCCACAAAAGGCATTTTAAGAATTTCTTTAACCATTGTCTTTAACTGCTCGAACAAATCAAACCAGGTGTTTTCACTGCAATAGGGCATTACCGAAACAAATGGAAATTCTTTAAATTTAGCGGTGTGCACAAAATAATCGTCAATTTTAAGGTTTTCTACGCCATATCCCCTGTTTCCTGCGCCGTGAAGCGAAATAATAAGGGGATATTTCTTATTATTACAAAAACCCTCGGGATAGTTTATAACGCAGTCAATACTGCCAATTTTCAAAGTTTCCATCTTTACCCCTCCAATTTACATTGATTATAGCATAGCTCACTACCCTTTTCAACATTGACTTTGATTTTTTGTTGTGCTAAACTCAACTTATAAAAACTTTTATGAGGTCTTGTATGAAGGTTTTGAATTTTTATTCCCGTTATAAAGGAATAATTAAATATATCGTTTTCGGAGCGCTGACAACGGTTATAAACGTTGTAGTCTATCACCTGCTTTATAACACCCTGGCGCTTCCCAACACCCTTTCGGTTATTGTTGCGTGGCTGTTAAGCGTTGCCTTTGCATTTGTGACAAACAAATTATTCGTTTTCGAAAGCAAAAGTAGGGATAAAAAGGTTGTAACCAAAGAAGCCTTTGAATTTTTTGTTTGCCGCCTGGCAACAGGTGTTTTAGAGGTTGCTTTAATGTTCCTGCTGGTGGACATTTTAATGCTAAACGGCACGCTTATGAAACTTTTAACCAATGTAATCATAATCATTCTGAATTACATTGCAAGCAAGCTTGTGATTTTTAGAAAATAAATACAAAAGCAGTTTGTTTTGTGAATGACAAAAAATCTCACATTCCTGATGTGGGATTTTTTTGTTTTTAAAAAGCTTTAAAACATAAAAACAAGGTGTTCGGGGAAAATAATAAAAACTTTTTTGTAGGTGAAAAAATGAAAAAAATAGGAAGAAGCACGGTTGAATTTGAAAACAAGATTTCCATTTTATCCCGTGGTAATATTGTTGGCAAAAAAGAAAGCCAAGGGCCTTTGAAAAATGATTTTGATGAATTTTCAAATGACAGTCGGTTTGGTCAGGACTCCTTTGAAAAAGCGGAAAGTCATTTGCAAAAAAGAGCCGTTGAAATTGCGTTAAACAAATTAAATTTACAAAAAGAAAACGTTGACCTTATTTTTGCAGGGGACCTTTTAAATCAATGCATCAGCAGTTCCTTTGGTCTTAAGGAAATGAACATTCCTTTTGTGGGACTTTATGGGGCTTGTTCCACAATGGTGTTATCTTTAATAATGGCAACCCTCTCGGTAAGCAGTGGTTTTGCAAACACCGCAATAGCGGTAACCTCCTCCCATTTTTGCTCTGCCGAAAGGCAATACCGCTTCCCTCTTGAATACGGCGGTCAGCGCACCCCAAATTCCCAGTGGACCGTTACGGGTTCGGGGGCGCTGGTTATTGGCAAGGGCGAAAACAAACCATATGTTAACCGTGCTTGTGTGGGTAAAATCGTTGACCTTGACATTAAGGATGCTAACAATATGGGCGCGGCAATGGCGCCTGCCGCCTATGATACCATTAAACAGTTTTTAAGTGACACCAACACCTCTCCAAAAGATTATGATGCTATTTTCACGGGGGATTTGGGACTTGTGGGCAGTCGCCTTTTACATGAGCTTCTTTCAAAAGACGGTATTGACATTATCCCCCGTCATAACGACTGCGGTCTTATGATTTTTGATTGCGTTGGTCAGGATGTTCATGCAGGCGGTTCGGGTTGCGGTTGCTGCGCCTCGGTTTTAAGCGGCCACATTTTAAGAAGGGTTGAAAACCGTGAACTTAAAAGAATTTTAGTTTGCGCCACAGGGGCATTACTTTCCCCCACCTCATCGCTTCAAGGAGAGTCAATACCATCAATTGCGCACCTTGTTGAAATTTGCATATAAAATAATTTATTTTTTACTAATTTTCCCTTGCATTTTCGAAAATAAGGTGATAAAATAAAGGGGTATAATGGCTGTGAGAAAGAAAAGTAAGCTTTTACACCCCATTCAGAGAGACCGCACCCTGGCTGTGAGTGCAGTTATGGAAGAAAAAGCCCAAGTTCCCTTTTGAGCCGCAATGCCGAACATTTTTGTAAGTAAGTGTT
>JAZSBX010000132.1:0-11996 GCA_045602605.1 Acutalibacteraceae bacterium | reverse complement strand
ACCTCTTCCTAAAGAAATTTCTGAAAAACTGCTGCTCGAGGCTCAATTATCGACCTGTGCAAATTTTTTCAAGAAAATGATTATGCTCGATATTACAAAAGATTGGTTTAATTACATACGTGAAGCAAAGAGCGATTGGCTAATATTGGATTTCGCCAACAATCGATTCCCATTGCTTTTGTATTGCAACACAATTATAACCAGAGACTTGGCTAAAGCGGTATACGCGAAAAATACTGATAAAAAGGAAATCGATGAGTTTTCCAAGCTTTGCAAAAGCGAATGTATAGAGCCCGATTTTTTTGATGAAAATTTTCGCAAACAACTACTTTCTGATTTTGTTGCTCATTTGGTTAAATGCTTTCCACAAAATAGAATTATTGTATTGAACGCCAAAAGCATTTTTGCCTATATTGACCCTGTAACAGGAGAGCTTTCTTCCCCCAATTATCTTGTGGACGAAGATGCTCGACGTGCTGACAGGCATATGCAATTTTGCTATGAGTATGTTTCTCAACTTTTGCCTCACGCCCATTATGTAGAATTGCCTGCCGTAATGATAGGCAGCACCCGCAACAAATGGGGGAAATATTATCTGCATTATGTAGATGAAATTTTGGAATACATATATCGAGCGTTTGACCTAATAATGACAACAAGGCTGTCGCGAAAAGCAGAAAAAGAATTGCTTTATAATCTTAAAGAGAAATATGCAAAGATTATAGTTGACAAATATACTGCCATGGCCATTAACGCAATTCAAAAGCAAAGAAACTTGTTTTCTTCAAACGAATTTGCAACTCCTGGAAAATACACACAAAATGGTCTTACTCTTGATTTGCAATCAAACGGAAAATTTCATCTAACCGGTACGGCAACGCAAAACACGGTTTTCTACCTTATGTCGAACTCTAAAAACCCATTAGGGCCATGGAAAAGCGTTGAAAAAACCACAAATGCTGGAGACTATGCCTTCTCCACCAAAACTGGCACGAACAATATGCAATGTTACGTTCAATTAGTGCTTTCTAATGATGATGGTGAAAAAAAGTGGATATTAGGAAATCATACCAACACCTTCCATATTGACCATGACTATAAATACCGGCTTGTCCGTATTGTAATAAACGAGGGAACTATAGTAAGTGCATCGGGAGAATTAATTCTTGAAAAACTAATGTTTAAAGAAACCGAACAAAATGTATAACATAAATTTTTAGATGACAAAACATCAATTTCGTGGACAAAAAAGACTGAATCGTTAAAAACGGTTCAGTCTTTTCATTATTCTTTCCAGATTTTGAGTTTAGATGTTTTATTCATAAGCTTTGTAATCAGCCATCCGCAAAGGTAAACCGCTAAACAACCCAAAGCAACACAGCCTATACATAAAAAGAGCTTATTTGTATGTATATAATCTGCGCCGTAAAGGTGCCTGAAAAGAATGTTTATATTATAATGGGAAAGCACCAGCAATGTACTAGCAATACCGAAAAACTTTGTCCAGTTGCCTCGGAAAATCACCGAAGTAAACGAAAGTCCGCCAATGCCGATTACAAGAAGTCCGAAGACTACAAAAACCAAAACGAACTCATATTTGCTAAGGGGGAACTTCTTCATACTAAAGAAGAAATATGCAAATCCCAAAATTTCCAAGACAGTAAAAAGAATTCGCCCTTTGACATTAACCTGTTTTTTAGAAAGCACTCGGCAAATTTCGCTAAGCACACATCCTGCGGCGCACCCGGCAAGACCACGGAATACTCCCGAACTTATAAGGGATATGTCAAGCCAGTCGGTGCCGATTGCCATATTGCCGTAAAAATGGCTAAGTGTACCGTATATAAGCAAACAAGCCGTAGGACAAACGGATAAAACAAAATTACTGCCGAACTTTTTGCAAAGGGGATAAAGAATTGCCAATGCCAAAAACATTGCCGCAAGGTACCAGGAAATACCAACTACGTAAATCCCCTGAAATCCAGCCTCGCACAAAGGAACAATGTCGAATAACAGCAACGGTGCCTGTTTTAACATTTCTGTCAGCGGTCGCTGATATATGTAACCGGCAATACCGAAGGCTAGTATAACCGCGGGAAGAAGATACGGAAATAAAGTTTTAAACTTTCCGCTCAAAAATTTTACGGTGGAAACACCCAAAGAATCTTCAGGATATTTATTGCGGTTTATGTTTTGCATCATAAAATATCCGCTGATAATAAAGAAACCTTCAACAGCCATTCTGCCACCGGGAAAAAGCCCTGTGTTTAGATGAAATTCCGTTACAATAACTGCAAACAGAAATTTAACAATATCAATATAGCCATTTCTGACTTTTCTAATTTCACTCAAATTAGGACCTCCTTATTTCGAAATACTTTTACAACCGCCACCTGCCAGTATGCAACTTCCCGACATGGTTTCTCCCCTGTCTGACATTAAGAAACAGATAATATCCGCTATTTCTTCAGGGCGAAGGAGTCTGCGAACCGAATTATCGTTCCAGGGTTTACCTGGACGAATACCGTCAGTATAGTCTGCAAGTCCTCTCATCATATCGGTATTAGTGGTGCCCGGCTCAACGCAGTTAAGCACCACACCCCGTTCACACAAATGCTTACCGTAGGCGTGAACGATTCCCGAAATGGCATTTTTGGAAATTTGATAAACCGAAAGCAAATCGCGGTGAGCACTTATGGAAGAAACAATACAAATATTACCCTTAATCTTATTTTCATAAAGATAATCGGCAAAGTTTCTCATAAGGAAGAAAACACCCTTAAGGTTTATGTTCATAACCTTATCCCAGTCCTCTTCCAAAATATTAAACCCTTTCCAGTTGCTACCGTCAAAGTTTACTCCACTGGAAATAACAATGCCGTCAACCGCTTTACCTATAGCGTCATTAGATTCAGTTATAAGGGTTTTATGGGAAGAAATATCTGAAATGTCGAAAGGAACACAGCAAATCTTTTGTTTTCGGTTGTGTTTAAGGCGTTTTGCCGCCTCTTTAAGTTTTGCCTCGTTTCTTGAGGCAAGAACGACGCTTTTGGCCCCTGCGTCAAGAAGTTTTTGGGCGGTGGCAAGACCAATGCCGGTCGCACCACCAACCACAATAATATTTTCAGGCCGAAGCTTAATATCCATATTAAAAGCCCTTTCTTATTTACAGAACACCTCGAAGAACACTGCTTGTTGAGGTTTATCACTAAGGAAATATTTGAGTTTTTCTTCATATTCTTTTGCATCTCTTGCCGAAACATATTCAAATCCTACGGATTCAACCCAACCCTTAGCCTCGGTACTGTGAGCCGCTTTAATTGCTTTTAATCCATGGCCGCCAAGCAGTCCTGAGCCGCTGTTGTTGACTAATAGAATACGAATATTTTTATTCAGCGTCTTGTTCCAAATTCCGTTCATATCATAGAAGAAGGAAAGGTCGCCCACCAGTAAGAAACAAAGGCGGTCTTTGGTAACAGCACACTGACCCATAAAGGTGGAAGTGCATCCGTCAATACCGTTTGTACCCATATTGCAGAACACTTGAACGGAAGGTTTGATATCGTATCTTCTGCAAAAGAAGAAGGTCTGACCTACAGCAAGATGGAGAAGAGAATTGTCAGGCACCGCAGGGAGAAACTTGCTTTGGATATAAAGCGAGTTAAATGCGGTGTCCACAGGGGTTTTATACCTGTCATTGAACATCTTCCAACGGTTTAAATATTGGCAATTGTTAGAACATTCACCCGCATGGTCTGCAAACCACTTAAAGAAGTAATCCTGAGACATTTCAAGAACCGATGTAAGTCGGAAGAAGAAATCCTTTACCTTTCCGTCGGGTGTAACACTCCAATGGCGAACACTTCCGGGACCACTGCGCACCTTAAAGGTTAAGGGGTCGTTCATAAGCGACTTTCCGCCTACTGTAATGAGAATATCGGGAGCAAGATTGTCGTTAAATTCAGCATTTGAAAGAGCAGTAAGCATATTAAAAGGCTTAAGGGCATATTCTGAATTTAAATTTGCAATATGGTCAGTAACAATAACACAGTTATATTTAGAAGCAAATCTTTCAATGTCTTCAAGTTGTTTTTGGGTGGGTCGGGCATTTTGTCCGTAAACAACAAGAATGCGCTTAGAGTGTTTAAGTGCATCAACCCACTTCATCATTTGAGCCTCGCCATCGCAAGGACCAACTCGAAGAATGTGAGGATTAATTTTGGGAAGCAAAGCCCAACAACTTTTCGGTGCTGTAGCCCCCACACCAATGTTATCAATTGTTACATTAATGTGTACGGGCCCAAATCCGTTGTGTGTTGCCTCTAAAATGCAGTCCTGTATATCTCTTCGTGTCTGATAATCGGCATGGTAACCCGTACCTTCGGGAAGACTTATAGATTTTTTGACAACACCGTCATAAATATGCTTTTGGGGAATGGTTTGGTCTTCTCCTTGTCCGTGATATACTTCTCTTCGGTCGGCTGTAATCATAATAAGGGGAATACCTGTGAAATACGCTTCAGTAACAGCAGGAAGATAGTTACTTGCTGCAGTACCGCTTGTGCATACGCAAGCAACAGGCTCTTGAAGCTGCGCGGCAATTCCAAGACCGTAGTAGGCAGCGCTTCGTTCATCGGTAACACGGTGAATTGTAAAGGTACCCTCGTTGTACTCAAACATTCTCACAAGGGGAACATCTCTTCCGCCGGGGGAAAGAACCACGTGTTTTATACCGTAATCCCGAAGCAGTGTGGCAAGTACCCTGATTTTAACAAAATCAGGGTCTTTATTCATAGTATCCATTATGCTTTGAGGAACGGGGATGGGCGGCTTTTTGAAAAGGCCAAAATTTCTTGCTAATTTAGGCTTTTTAAGAGCATCTTTAAACCGTTTCAAGCTAATCTTTTTTTCCTTTTCTAAAATTTTATTAAACTTTTTATAGTCTGTGGGTTGGAAGAAACTGTCGCTTGTATAAATATCCTCAACATTGTGAACCAAGCGGTCATTCATATCGAAAAGACCAAAAAGATGGGTAAAACGAGTAAGGCCGCGCCCACTGTTAGAAATGGTAAGCATTTCCTTGTTATAAAGCATTGCAAAACAAGCGCCATGATGAGAGTCGGTTATCACATATCTGCAATTTTTAATGTAATAAACAAACTCTTCGATGGAAAGGTCGTCCTTAAGTTCACCTGTATGCCAAGCAGCCTTTTTATCAGCAGGAACACGCATATCAAGCGCAGAAATAACTCGAAGACCTAATTTTTGGGCAACATATTCTATAGCCTTTTGTTTTTCCTCATCAACGTCAAGAATGTATGTGAAAATATATTTATCGTCTTTTTCAAGCTCTCCGCACGAATCGGCTAAAACATCATAATGCTTACGCTCACAAACAAAGACAGGGTCCAAATCGCGCTCAACATTTATATTAAAAGCCTCTTTACTTGCTTTAATACCCGATGCCTCGCGCACCGAAATATAGTCAAACTTGCTTAGTAAATAGTGTATATATTCCTTTTGTTCTGCAGTTCCTTCAAATTGAGAATTGCCAAAGGAGGTGGCATACGCCATCTTCTTTTTAGTGTCGTTTGCAAAGTCAAGGAAAAAGGTATAACCAAGAAGGTCCACGCCCAGTTTGTTCCAAAGCTGGTCAGAGCCCAGAATAAAGGTATCGCATAAGTCGTTAAATTCCGGATTCCTGTCAATATCTATCTTTTCTGAAATTGGAAAGTGCTTACTCATGAAATCTATAGATTTTTTAACCTGTGGCTCCCAAGGAGTACGGTTTACCTTTGAGAGTTGCAGCATTATAGAACTGTAACCTAAATCTTGTAACATTTTGCCAAGACCGTAATAAGTGAGGGCACTGCCATAGTTTGATGAAAACCACCAGCCTACAATACCTGCGTCATATCGTTTTCTTTCACTCATAAAATTTTCTCCATTATTCATCAAATATTAAACTGCTGTTAAAAATATTTTTTAATTGGTCGCGCAAGTCCTTTTAAACGGGCATCTAATTTCTTTATGCTTTTTTTCAAATCATATTTTGAAATGATATCTGCCAGCCGCTTATAATGTTCCTCTGTTTTATCGGTTTTATTGTCGCGAATGGTGTAACAAGCAAAATCGAGAATCCAGCCTAAAAACAATACGGGATATTTTCTAATCCAGCCCTGAGCATACCAGTACATACACACTTTTTCAACAACGAAAATATTATCCGCGATTTTTTCATCTTGGTCGGCATTTGCTTTAAACATTGCGGAATCTTCTCTAAACCATCGATAGTTGTGGAGAGTGTCCTGAATAAATGCAAAGTAATTTGCGCGAGGATAAACGGAAAACAAAAACAGCGTATCCTCACCCAAAGCAAGCTTCTCGTCAAAGCGAATTTTATTGTTGTTTAAAATGCTTTTTCTAAACGCTTGATGCCATAGGAAAGGTCTGGTAGAAGGTTCGCAAAACAAAACTTCGGGTGTAAACTCCCAGTAGCGTTTTGTAGGGGCGCAAAGCACCGAATAGTACCACGGAATAGGACGGGGATATGTGGGGAAAACGCTTGAAGAGAAAATAACAATATCGGTTGGCGCCTCCAACACTTCTTGCCAAACTCGTTCACAGGCATTGTTCTCAAGCTTGTCATCGGCATCAAGGAACATAATAAACTCTCCGCTTGCTGCATCAAGGCCGGCATTTCTTGTGGCAGAAACGCCGCTATTGGCCTTATCTATAACGATAAATCTATCATCTTTTTTTTCAAACTCACGCGCAATCTCTAAAGAACGGTCGGTAGAGCCATCGTTAACGCAGATGAATTCAACGTCCCTAAGTGTTTGATTGGCGCAGCTTCCAAGACTGCTGTAAAGATAATTTTCCACGTTATAAATAGGGATGATAACAGAAATTTTTACAGCTTTACTCATTTCTTCACCCTCCGATAAATTTTCTTAACTGCCAACTTAATTGTATACCAAAAACCGTGGTCTTTTACACAGTGGAGGGCGCCAATAAGCTTATCTACAAAAGCAGGAACTTCCTTGCCGCCGATAGTGTAACGGTCTCTGCGCCAAATTTCATCCTCTGCATCATTCTCAGTAATTTCACCGTTTTTAACTTTAACAAAAAGCTCGTGATATTTTTCAGGCTTTTCCATTATTTGATGAACCCTTTTCCACTTGTACCACTCAAAATATTCTTTTCTTATAGCACCGTCAGCCATGTGTTTTAAAAATTCTTCGCTGAAACGTTTAATAAACTCGGCTTGTAAAGGCTCGGAAAGGCGTTCATAATTCCAGCAATAACTGTCAAATTTGATGCGAACCATTACAGGTTCAATAATGGCTTTAATGGTGGGGTGCTCGGCCAGGAAACGGTCAATTTCGGCATACTCATCGCAAACGCAATAAACCTTACCGGGATTATTAACAGAAGAAGCCTCATTGTCTTGGCGGTAATGAAGAAAACACTCCTCCATTATGCGTGCGCGCTGTGCCAATGCCCATACCTTAAAGTTGAAGGACGTATCTTGGAAAGAAGCGCCGGGGGTTTCATTGAAACGAATATTATTTTCCCTGATAAAATCTTTACGGTAAATTGCCGACCAAATAGAAGGTTTAAAATTAAAGAATTCCACCATTTCGGTTTTTGATTTAAAATCAGTAGTGGGGCAGAAGGTTCTTTTGCTGGTAATTCTTGAAGCAATGGGATGAGGAATATTTCTTTCCCCGCCCTTTGACCAATAAAAATAAAAGCCTGATTTTACTGCATCAAGTTGATGTTCTTTAGCGCAGGTATACAGTTTTTCAAACATATCGGGTTCGGCGTAGTCATCGGATTCAACGATTCCTATATATTCACCTGTAGCCATATCAAAGCCACGGTTCATACTTTCACCGTATCCACCGTTAGCCTTATCAATAATTTTAACCCTTTTATCCTTCTCGGCATACTCTTTGAGGATATCCAAAGTAGAGTCCTTAGAACCATCGTTCACGCAGATAATTTCAATATCTTTTAATGTTTGGTTTACAATGCTGTCAATACATTGATGCAGGTATTTTTCAACATTGTAACAAGGAACAACCACCGAAACTTTAGGTGTGCTCATTTTTCAATAACCCCTTTCGTTTTTTACATATTCTTAAGGTCATCAAGGGCCGCGCGGATAACCTTGTCCATATCGTAGTAACGGTACTGGCCCAGTCGGCCGCCGAAGATTACGTTGCCCTGCTTTTTGGCAAGGGCTTTATATTTTTCATAAAGCTCGGCGTTCTTTGCATCGTTCACGGGATAGTAAGGTTCCATTCCCGGCTTCCATTCGGCCGAATACTCTTTACTGATTACGGTTGTGGGCTGTTTTCCGAACTCAAAATGCTTGTGCTCAATAATTCGGGTGTAAGGAACTTCGCGTTCGGTGTAATTCACAACGGCGTTGCCCTGGAAATCCGCCGTATCCAGCTCCTCGGTTTCGAAATGCACACTGCGATACTGCAGTGCGCCAAGCCGGTAACCGAAAAATTCATCAATACAGCCTGTGTAAACGATTGTTTCGGCAATATCGGGATTTTCCTTTATAAAATCAAAATAATCGGTGTTCAGCCTTATCTCAATGCCGTCAAGCATTTTTTCAACCATTTTCGTATAGCCGCCGATGGGTATTCCCTGATAGCGGTCGTTAAAATAATTGTTGTCATAAATAAAACGGCAGGGTAGACGCTTGATGATAAAGGCGGGAAGGTCTTTGCAGTCGCGCCCCCACTGTTTTTCGGTGTAACCCTTTATAAGCTTTTCATAAATGTCGGTTCCCACAAGGCTTAATGCCTGCTCCTCAAGGTTTTTAGGCTCGGTAATGTTAAGCTCGGCAACCTGCTCGGCAATTTTTGCCCGCGCCTCATCGGGTGTGCGAATTCCCCACATTTTTGAAAAGGTGTTCATATTAAAAGGCAAATTATAAAGCTCATCCTTGTAAACCGCAATGGGGCTGTTTATATAGTTGTTAAACTCGCAAAATTGGTTTACATAATCCCAAACTTCCTTATCGCTGGTGTGGAAAATATGGGCGCCGTATTTATGAACGTTAATTCCCGAAATATTTTGTGTATAAATATTTCCTGCAATATGTTCGCGGCGGTCAATCACCAAGCATTTTTTGCCGTGTTTCGTTAGTTCCCTGGCAAAAACCGCGCCGTAAAGGCCTGCGCCAACAATCAGATAATCATATTTCATCGTTTTCACCTTTTTCTATGCATCTGTTAGTTTCTAGTATTATATCATAATCTTTCACGTTTTTCAACAAAAAGGAGATACTAATAAATATATTTATTATATAGTCACACTAAGGTATGGATTTATAAATGCAATTAATTTTTAGGCCAAAGCGATATTTTCTTTTTCTCTTTATTTTAAACGTCAGTTATGATATAATTGAATTAGTGAAAAAAGGGAGGGGTTTCCCGTGAAAAAGTTGATATCAATTTTAATGGTTTTTTGCCTTGTTTTTGGGCTTTGCGCCTGCGGAAACGAGGGGGCTGTCTCCTCGGGAGTGGGTGAGGTTTCATCCGACACATCTTCGGCTGCTACCGAGTTTTTCCCTGCCCCCGAACTTGAAACGCTTCCTGCAATTTGGGACACACAGCCCACAATAAGGTGGTCAGAGCTTAAAGGCGGCGCCACGGCAAGGGTTGTGGTTGAGGATGAAGGCGGCAACGTTTTGGTGGACAAAGGCGGCCTTACGGGCACGCAGTACACCCTTGAAACCGCGCTTACACAGGGCAAATATTATAATCTTTTGGTGTTTTACACAAGAAACGGTCAGGAAAGCCCAATGGTGGGTATGACCAAAAAGGGAAGGCAGATGCTTTGTCTGGCCAAAAAGACCGCTACCTTAAAGGATATTGCAAGGAAAATAGAAAACTCAAAGGATTATCTTATAACCTTTGTGGGCGACTCGGTTACTCTGGGCATTGGAAACACGGGCGATGAAAAATCCTATCCCGCCTTTTTTGCCCGCAGGCTTGCCGAAAAGTTTTCCGACCGCACAATTATTCGTTATGATGGCGTTATAGCAGGGGAGAAGGAGCCCCTTAAGGAATATTCTGCGCCCAAAACCGTTAACACAGGGGAGGGCGGCAAAATCACCGTTGTCCGTTCGGGCGTGGGCTCAAGTGAAGTCACAGACACCATAAGCCGAATGGATACCGATTTTATGGGCACGGCAAACGGCAGACTGCCGAAAAAGGCCGACCTTTTGGTGATTCATTTAGGAATTAACGACCAGGGCTACGGCGCATCGGCGGCAGAATTTAAGGACCGTCTTTTAAACCTTGGCAAAAAAATTCTTTACGAACAGCCCGAAACCGATGTTATTTTTATGACCCCCACCAGCAGTGTTAAAAACAGCGATGAGCCTGCCAGCGAAAATCCCCTAAACGGCCATTCAGAGGCTATGAAGGAGGCCGCGGCTGAACTTGGCTTTGCCGTTATCGATATGCACGCCGTTTGGATGGAGCAATATGTTCAGGGGGGCGCTAATTTCGGCATGAAAAAGTGGCACTTTGACCGCTGGCACCCCAGTGATAAGGGCTACGAGGTTATGGGCGATAAAATTTTTGAGGATTTGTTCGGATAAATTAAAAACACGGAACTCTTGTTCCGTGTTTTTTGTTATCTTAATTTATTTTGTGCATCGCTGAGCCGCGTTAAAACCTCTTTGGCCGTGTTATAAGCGGCCTTAACCTTTTTGTCGGCGTTAAGGGTTTCTTCGTCATATTCCCTCATCACAATGCGAAGTCCCTCGGGCAGGGGCAGGTCGGGGTTTTTATCACAATGGGAATAAAAGGTTTCACCCAGCATTACTTTTTCCTCGGCGAACAGCTCGCCCTCATCTAAAATAGAGTCCATATATTCAAAAGACTCCTCATCAAGGAGAAACAGCACGTTTTCACGTTTGGCAAAAAGAATGGTTTGCAGTTTTTGCGCCGTGGTTTGGTTTTGGGAACTGTTGACCGTAAGATTTTTGTCATAGGCACAGTTTACAACGTCAACCTTGACCTTGCCGTCACCGTTTTTGTCCTCAAAAAACAGGGAAAAATAATTCTCCATCAAAGTTATTTGGTCGGAGTAATAGTAGTCGTTGGTAAACAGCACAATCTCGCCGTCATAAACAGGTCTTGTGGCGCACTGGGTAATCATAACGGCAAGAATTGCCGCAACGACAATGGCAAAAATCACCTTGCCGCGGTTGTAAAACCAAAAGTTTTCCCGTTTTTCCGCCTTTGTCATTTCTCCGGCAAGTTCACTGGGCTTCGGGGGCGGGGCAAGCTCACCGCTTTGCATTTTTTTGAGCTTCAGCAGTTCTGCCTGGGCCTTTTTGCGCTGCTCTAATGTTTCATTTTTCTTTTCCATTTGTTGTTTCCTTAAAATGAATTGTTTTCTTCATTATACCAAAACAAAAAGGCGGTTGCAACACCGCCTTAAATTTTTAACAATAAGTTTACTCTTTAGTTTTCACATTGGGCAGATTTCCTAAAAACTCTATAGTTTCACTCATTGAATCGTAAATGTAAAGTGTCATTCCTTCATAGCGATAGCCTGTATCATCCTTGCCCTCGCGAATGGAAAGGTGTATCTGCCTTGTGTCCTTATAATAACCGAAATGGGAAATCATTTCCTCCTTGGTTATATTTTTAATTTCCTTTTCGTAAAGCTCGCCAAGGGTTTTAAAATCCTTGGTGGTTAGGGTCTTATTAAAGCTGAATTCATCGGAATTTTCTTTTGGAATATTATAATAGGTAAATTCCAGATAGCCCTTTGTGGCGGCCTTGTTTAAGGTTGCCTTAATTTGGTCAATCCTTGTCTGACCTATATAAATGTTATAAAGTGCATCGGCGCCAAAGCTTTCGGTTAAATAGTAAGCGCGGTGAAGCTGACTGCCGTTTTTAAGGGTGTAATCAATATTTACATATCTTAAAAATTCTTCATTATTTCCCTTG
>JAZSBX010000131.1:0-12651 GCA_045602605.1 Acutalibacteraceae bacterium | reverse complement strand
TTTACCCTTGGCGGCAACGGCTTTACCTTCGGCGCAGGGGGGCGATGCCGCACTTACCGTGGCGCCACAGAAGCAGAACACGGTGCGGCTTAAAACCGAAGCGGGAATAACCGAAATTGAAACCGATGAATATTTGGTGGGTGTGGTGGCGGCCGAAATGCCTGCCGAATACACCGAGGAGGCCCTTAAGGCGCAGGCTGTGGCGGCGCGCACCTTTTTAAACTATAAAAAAGCACAAAATGCCAAGGAGGATTATGACATCACCGCCGATTCAAACACCGACCAGGCATTTTTGGGCGAGGAACAGCTTCAGGAAAAATGGGGAGAGGATTTCAGCCAAAATCTCGAAAAAATCAGGGCGGCTGTGGCGGCAACCGAAAATGAAATGATTTATTATAACGGGGCGCCTATTATGGCGGTTTACCACGCCATATCCTCGGGAAAAACCGAAACGGCGGCAAACGTTTGGGGAAAGGATTACCCCTATCTCACGGTGACCGACAGCATCGGTGACCTGCTTTGCCCCAATTATTTAAGCAATGTGGGTTTTACCGAGGAGGATTTTAAAAAGAAGATGAGCGAGTTCGTGGAGCTTTCGGGCGAGGCCAAAGGTTGGATTGGAAAAACCGAAAACACCGAAAGCAGCACCGTCAGCAAAATCGTTATAGGCGGCAAGGAGTTTAAGGGCAGCGAGATAAGAGAAATATTTTCCCTTAAAAGCAGCAGTTTTGATTTGATTTTTGACGGAATGGATTTTATGTTTACCGTGCGTGGCCACGGCCACGGGGTTGGAATGAGTCAATACGGCGCCAACTATATGGCGCAGCAGGGAAGTGACTACAAAGAAATTTTAAGCTGGTATTATAAAGATTGTGAAATAAAAAAAGCCCTCAATTGAGGGCTTTTTAATTAAAGTTCAATTCCGTTTGCTGCCTTTAAGGTGCTGCTGATAATGTTATAACCGAAGGCGCTTTCCTCTGCCACCTTGAAAACCGTGTTGCAGACAAGCTCGGCAGGCTCGCCATCGTGGCTGTCGGTTAGGGCAAGGGAGGTTACCTTAAAGGTGTCGCCCTGGCTTTCAATGTTAATAACCGTGTGGGTGTACTGTGTAAATCCCCTCGGCACCACATAAACCGCGCCCTGCTTTTTGGGGAAGCCTGCGCCGAATTCATCATCAAGATAAACCGAAAAGCCGTAGGCGTTTTCAATGAAGGGGAACAGAATATCGGTGGAAATGAACTGCTCCTCCATTTTATCAAGAAGGGCAAGGCAGGAATTTTCAATTACCACGTGCATATTGCTGAAATCATCATCGTAAAGATAGTTATGATTAAGCATATTTTCAAAACGGGATTTTTGGAGTGCGTTCTGCTCGGCGGTTACGGGTTTTAAAACCTGAACGTCAGGCTTTTGGTCGGCAATGGCCTTTGTATGGAAGCCCAGGCACGAAAAGCCGCTTATTGCAACGACAAAGGCTAAAAGCAAAGAGAGTAAAACCGACTTTTTCATACCACACCTCCTGAATTTTATAGTAATATTATATTTAAAAACATTCTAAAAATAAACACCATTTGGGTTACAGTTTGATATCAAAAGGATTACAAAAGCAACTTAATTTATTACAACCTTGAAATTTTTAAAAAACTTGTGCTAAATTCACAAAAGAAGTTAAAAAAATATAAAAAAACTAGTTGAAATAACAAAAGACGTATGATATAATAGGGCATATACAAGGGCGGGTAATCCCGTTTTAGAAGGAGTGCATTACATTGAGTTCTTATGACAGTAAAAAAATTCTGAATTTAGCCCTGCTTGGTCATGCCGGTTCAGGTAAGACCACACTTGCAGATGCTATTTTATATTATGCAAAGGCAACCGACAGAATTGGAAAGATTGATGATGGCACTACCGTTATGGATTTTGACCCCGAGGAAAAGAAAAGAAAAATTTCGGTTTCCACCTCGGTTTATTCTTTTGATTTCGGTGGCCGCCACATAAACCTGATTGACGCGCCCGGAATGTTTGATTTTTCTGGCGGTGTTACCGAGGCTCTTTCTGCCGCCGATGCCGCAATGATTGTAATTTCGGGTAAATCGGGATTAACGGTTGGCGCCGAGCTTGCATACGAAAAGGCAAGGGCCGCAAAAAAGGCGGTGGCTTTCTTTATTGGAAAGTTAAACTCCACCCACGCCCACTTTAACCGCGTTTTATCAGCGCTTACGGCGCACTACGGCGCCGTTGTTTGTCCCGTTCTTGTTCCCGTTGTTGAGGGTGAAACGGTTACCTGCTATGTTAACCTTATTGAAAACAAGGCTTATGCCACCGATGGCCTTAATTTTAAGGAATGTCCTTATACCGAAACCGATGAAATCGCTAATATGAGAAGCATTATGCTTGAGGCGGTGGCTTCGGTTAACGATGAACTTATGGAAAAATATTTCTCGGGCGAGGAGTTTACGGCCGATGAAATTAAGGGCGCTCTTTTACAGGGTATCAGAGCAGGTGAGATTTGCCCCGTGTTCGGCGGTGTTCAGCAGTGGGGCGATGCCGTTGGCATTACTACCGATATTTTGACCCAAATTATGCCCGGCGCCGATGAACAAAACCTTATCGTTAATGGCGAGGAGGTTAAAAAAGAAATCGGCCTCGGTGATGCGGCAAGCATTTTCGTGTTCAAAACCGTTGCCGACCCCTTTGTAGGCAAACTTTCATATTTTAAGGTTATGGGCGGTAAGGTCACTGCCGATACAAAACTTAAAAACATTCGCACCGATGAAGAACTTAAACTTTCAAAACTTCTCGTTTTAAAGGGCGGCAAGCAAAGTGATGTGGCAGAGCTTATTGCAGGTGACATTGGCGCCGCGCAAAAGCTTGGCGATGTTTTAACGGGGGACACCCTTTGTGTATCGGGCGGCGCCGTTGCGGCTCCCGTTCCATTTGACCGGCCCTGTCTTTCGGTTGCGGTTTATCCTCAAAACAAGGGTGATGAGGAGAAAATCGCTTCGGGTATCAGCAAACTTGCGGAAGAGGACCGCACCATTTCCTATTTTACCGATAGAGAAACACGCGAGCAAATTTTAAGCGCTCTTGGTGAACAGCATGTTGATGTTGTGCTTTCAAAACTTAAGGCAAAGTTCGGTGTTACCGCGCTTACAAAGGCGCCCAAGGTTGCTTACAGAGAAAAAATCAGAAAGCCCGTTAAGGTTCAGGGCCGTTATAAGAAGCAATCGGGCGGTCACGGACAATTTGGTGACGTTTGGATTGAGTTTGAGCCCTGTGACAGCGATGAGTTAATTTTTGAGGAAAAGGTCTTCGGCGGCGCAGTTCCCAAAAACTTCTTCCCTGCAGTTGAAAAGGGCCTTCGCGACAGCGCCCAAAAGGGTGTTCTCGCAGGCTATCCGTTAGTTGGTCTTAAAGCCACCTTGGTTGACGGTTCCTACCACCCCGTTGACTCCTCTGAAATGTCCTTTAAAATGGCGGCTTCGGTTGCTTATAAGGATGGTATTCCAAATGCTAACCCCGTTCTTTTGGAACCCATTGGCACCCTTAAGGCCCTTGTGCCCGATGACAACCTTGGCGATGTTATCGGCGACATTAACAAACGCCGCGGCAAGATTATCGGTATGAATCCTGCGCAGAACAAAATGCAGGAGGTTGTGGGTGAGGTGCCCATTGCCGAAATGTCTGATTTTGCTACCGCAATGCGTTCTATAACAGGCGGCAGAGCAGTGTTTACCCTTGAGTTCGAGCGTTATGAGGAGGCTCCCGCCCATATTTCCAAAAAAATTATTGAGGAAAACGCACAATAAAAATAAATGCCGCACATTTTTGTGCGGCATTTATTTTTAAAAAACACTTGCATTTTATTATAATGTGTGGTAAACTAGCATTAAAGTAAGAAGTATGTTTTAAGGAGAGTGGGTTTTGGCCCGCTCTTTTGTTTTGAAAGGAGAGTTGCTTTATGGCTTCAAACACGGCTGACCGCGTTTGGGCGCTCATCGAGGAAACGGTTAAAGCGCAGGGTGTTGACCTTTGGGATGTTCGCTTTGTTAAAGAGGGCGCATCTTATTATTTAAGGGTTTTTATTGACAGTGAAAACGGCATTGACATTGACAACTGTGTTGATGTTTCCCACGCCATTGACCCAATTTTAGATGAGGCTGACCCTATCAGTCATTCCTATTGCCTGGAGGTTTCCTCTCCCGGTCTTGAAAGGGAACTTATCAGACCCGAGCATTTTAAAAAAATGTTGGGTAATGAGGTTAAGATTAAGCTTTATCGCGCAGTAAACGGCGCTAAAGAAATAAGAGGAACACTTGACTCTTTTGAAAACGGAAATATTTCTCTAAATGTAAGCGGTGAAGATATAACCCTTTCAAAGGGCGATTATTCATCGGTTCGTTTAGCGGATTTTGATTAGTAATTTAATACGGAGGTATTTTAGAAAAATGGATAAGAAAGAATTTTTTGCAGCGCTTGCTGCAATGGAGGAACAAAGGGGAATACCCAAAGAATCTTTAGCCCAAAAAATTGCCGAGGCAATCGTTGTTGCCGCAAGAAAGGATTTCGGCGGCAGAGAAATTGTTTCCTGTGTTATTGACACCGAAAAGGAAATTTTCTCGGTTTGGGCAAGAAAAGAAATTGTTGATGAGGTTGAAGACCGCTTTTGTCAAATCACAAAGGAGGAGGCCGCTAAAATCGACCCCAAATCGGTTGAGCAGGGCTTTGTAGACATTCCTCTTGACCCCAAAAAGTTTGGCCGCGTTGTGGCACAAAACTCTAAAAACAACTTCCGCCAGGGCGTGCGCGATGTTGAGCGCGGTCAGACTTTGGCAGAGTTCCAGAGCAAAACAAAGGAACTTGTTACCGCCGTTGTTCAGCGTGTTGACCCCAAAACAGGCAACGCTTCGCTTACCATTGGCACCAAGGAAGCAACCCTGCCTAAGGCTGAACAGGTGCCTGATGAGGTTTTAAAAGAGGGCGACCACATTAAGGTTTACATCGTTGACGTTAAGGAAACCGAGCGCGGTCCCCGCGTTATGCTGTCCCGCACACACCCCGGTCTTGTGAAGCGCCTTTTTGAAACCGAGGTTCCCGAAATTTTTGATGGAATTATTGAGATTAAATCGGTTTCCCGTCAGGCAGGCTCCAGAACCAAACTTGCCGTTTACAGCGCCGATGAGGAAATTGATGCAGTTGGCGCCTGTATCGGTCAGCGAGGCGCCCGTGTTAACAAGATTGTTGAGGAGTTAAACGGCGAAAAGATTGATATTGTTAAATATTCCGAGGACCCCACCTTGTTTATCAGCGAGGCCCTTTCTCCCGCAAAGGTTTTAACCGTTGAAATTGAAAGTGAAGAGCCCAAGGTTTGCCACGTAACCGTTCCCGATGCACAGCTTTCCCTTGCCATTGGTAACAAAGGTCAGAACGTTCGTCTTGCGGCAAAGCTTACAGGCTGGAAAATTGATATTCGCCCCGAGAGCGGATATTACGGTGAAGATGAATAGAAATAGGGTGCTTTAAATGGCAGAAAGAAAAATACCCACCAGAATGTGTGTGGGCTGTGGTGAGCATAAGGCAAAGAACCAGCTTATCCGCATCGTTCGCACAACAAGCGGTGAAATTTGTCTTGATTTCACAGGGAAATTAAACGGCAGAGGCACCTACATTTGCAAAAGTGATGAGTGTCTTAAAAAGGCCATTAAATCAAAAAGGATTGAAAACGCCTTTAAAATGAGTGTTCCTGCCGAAATTTATGAAAAACTTGAAAGGGAGCTCGATAATGGGGCAAAATAAGGTTTTAACCCTGTTAGGCTTTGCCGCAAAGGCAGGCAAACTCTTTTTCGGTATGGATTCGTGTGTTAATTCCCTTAAGAAAAACGGGGCAAGGCTTATTGTTACGGCAGGGAATTTGTCGGATAAAAGCCGAAAGGAAATTTCATTTTATGCCACAGGTAAAAACGTGCCTGTGATTACTTTACTTGACTGTGACATTGAAACGCTTTCAAAGGCCATTGGCAAAAAAGCAGGAATTGTTGCAGTTAACGACCAGGGCTTCGCAAGGGCAATAAGCGAAGCAGTCGAATAAGGAGGTAGCGCTAATGACAAATAAGATTAAAGTTAGTGATATTGCAAAAGACTTTGGTGTTGAATCCAAGGAAATTATTGCTATTTTAGGCGAGCACACGGCAGAGGCCAAAAAAGCAGGTGCCGCTTTAAATGAGCAGGAAATAAATATTATTTTCGAGGTTCTTACCTTAAAGCACAAGGTAAAGAGCTTTGATGATTATTTTGCAACGGGCGCCGCTGCCCGTGAGGCCGCGCAAAAAGCAAGACAGGCCGAAAAGGACCAAAAGCTTGCCGAACAAATGGCTATTCTTGAGCAGTTAAAGGCTGCGGCCGAGGCTGAGGCGGCTGAGAAGAAAGCGGCTGAGAAGAAAGCGGCTGAGAAAAAGGCGGCTGAACTCGAAAAGCAAGCAAAGCCCGAGTCTAAAAAAGAGGTTAAGGAAGAGCCTAAAAAGGCAGATGAGGTTAAAAAGCCCGAAGCCAAAAAGCAGGCAAAGGCTGAACCTAAAAAAGAGGCAAAACCCGAGCCAAAGGTGTTTAAGCCCAGCGACCCCCATCCCTTTAAGGCGAGAGAAAAATCTGAAAAGACTCCCGGTGAGGCTCCTAATCGCGGCCCTGCCCAAATTCGCCACGTGGACACCAGAGTTTCCAACGTTAACATTGAGCGATATAACGAAAAATATGAAAACATTGCTCCCGAAAACAGTATGAGGGACAATTTTACCCGTAAGCAAAAAATCAAGCAGAAATCTCAGGATTACCGCCGTCCTCAAAGCGCCAAGCGTGAAACCGAGGCCGATAAAATGCGCAGAATTCAGCTTGAGCGCATTAAGAAAACCCCCATCACGGTTACCGTTGGCGATGAAATCACCGTTGGCGAGCTTGCCGCAGCAATGAAAAAGACTGCAGCCGAGGTTATTAAAGAACTTCTTAAACTCGGTATGATGGCAACCGTTAACCAGACCATTGACTATGACACCGCCGAAATCGTTGTAACCGAAATGGGCGCTAAAATTGAGCGACAGGTTGTTGTTACCATTGAAGACAGAATTATGGATGACACCGAGGACACGGCAGATACCTTAAAGCCCCGCGACCCCATTGTTGTTGTTATGGGTCACGTTGACCACGGTAAAACCTCTCTGCTTGATGCTATCCGCCATTCGGCAGTTACCGACACCGAGGCAGGCGGCATTACCCAGCACATCGGTGCTTACAGGGTTAACTGCAACGGTCAGGATATAACCTTCCTTGACACCCCCGGTCACGCCGCATTTACGTCAATGCGCCAACGCGGCGCAATGGCAACCGATATTGCGGTTTTGGTTGTTGCCGCCGATGACGGTATTATGCCTCAAACCATTGAAGCGATTAACCACGCAAAGGCCGCAAAGGTTCAGATTATTGTTGCAATTAACAAAATGGATAAACCCGAGGCTAACCCCGATAGAATTATGCAGCAGTTAACCGAGCATTCTCTCGTTCCCGAGGAATGGGGCGGTGACATTATCTGCGTTCCCGTTTCGGCAAAATCGGGCATGGGCATTGATAATCTTCTTTCAAACATTCTTCTCGTTGCCGAGGTTATGGAGCTTAAGGCCAACCCCGACAGAAGGGCAAAGGGTGTTGTTATTGAGGCGCGCCTTGATAAGGGCCGCGGCCCCGTTGCTACACTGCTGGTTCAGGCTGGTACCTTAAAAACGGGCGACATCATCGTTGCAGGAACTTCCGTTGGCCGTGTTCGCGTTATGACCAATGAAAACGGTCAGGTTCTTGATACTGCAGGACCTTCCGTTCCTGTTGAAATCACAGGTCTTGCCGAAACACCTGCCGCAGGTGACGGCTTCGATGCCGTTAGCGATGAAAGACTTGCCCGCCAGCTTGTTGAACAACGTAAACAAAAGGCTAAAGATGAACTCTTCAGCAAGGCGCAAAAGGTTACCCTCGATAACCTGTTCAGTCAGCTTAGCGAAGGTGAGCTTAAAGAACTCGCTATCGTTGTTAAAGCCGATGTTCAGGGCTCGGTTGAGGCAGTTAGAGAAAACCTTGAAAAGCTTTCAAACGAAGAGGTTCGCGTTAAGGTTATCCACGGTGGCGTTGGTGCAGTTAACGAGACTGACGTTATGCTGGCTCAAGCCTCAGGCGCAATTATCGTTGGCTTTAACGTCCGCCCCGACCCCATTGCAAAGGCAAATGCCGAGAGGGATGGCGTTGATGTTCGCCTTTATCGCGTAATTTACGATTGTATTGAGGAAATTGAAGCCGCAATGAAGGGTATGCTGGCGCCCAAGTTCCGCGAGGTTGAAATGGGTACCATTGAGGTGCGCAATACCTATAAAATTTCCAACGTTGGCACCATTGCAGGCTGTTATGTTACAAACGGTAAGGTTAACCGTTCCTGTCAGATTCGCGTTGTTCGTGACGGCATTGTTGTGGCCGAGGATAAAATCGATTCCCTTCGCCGTTTTAAGGATGATGTGAAAGAGGTTGTTCAGGGCTACGAATGCGGTATTGGTCTTGAGAAGTTCTCCGATATTAAAGAGGGCGATGTTTTCGAAGCATTTGTAATGGAGGAATACAGAGACTAATGGCAGGATTTAAAATCAACCGTATCACTTCTGATATAAGGCTGACCCTTTCCTCTCTTTTAAGGGAGATTAAGGACCCAAGGGTCAGCAAACTCTTAAGCATTGTCAAGGTGGATGTAAGCGGCGACCTTTCTTATGCAACGGTTTATGTCAGCGCCATTGAGGGCAGTGAAAAAACCGCTGAATCGGTTAAGGCTCTTAAAAACGCGGCAGGCTTTTTGCGCCGTGAACTTGGCAGTAAGCTGAAACTGAGAAAGGTTCCCGAGCTTCGCTTTGTGGCAGATGATTCCATTGAGCACAGCGCTAATATTTCGCGCATAATCAAGTCTTTTGACACGGAGGAAAACGATGGCAGGTAAAAAAATTTCCCTTTTGCAAACCGCAAGGTTTTTAAAAAGGAATGACCATTTTGTTATTCTTACCCACGCTTCGCCTGACGGTGACACCCTAGGTTCTGCCTGCGCGCTTGCTATGGGACTGCAAAAAATCGGCAAACGAGCCTACGTTATTTGTCCTGACCCGGTGCCTAAAAAGTTTGATTATTTTATGAAAAAACTTCGCAACAGGGCATTTAAGTATAAAAAAGTTATTGCCGTTGACATTGCCGATGAGGCTCTGCTTGGTTCTTTAAAGGATGAATTCGGCTCAAAGGTTGACCTTTGCATTGACCACCACGTTTCAAACACGGGTTATGCCGAAAACCTTTTCCTCGATGCCTCCGCTTCGGCAACTGCCGAATGTGTTTTTGCGATTTTAAAGGTTATCCACGCCGTTATTGATGATAATATGGCGGCGGCGCTTTACACGGGAATCAGCACCGACACGGGTTGCTTTAAATATTCCAACGTGACTGCCCGCACCTTTGACATTGCAGGAAAGCTTTTTGCCTATAACATAAATGCGGCGGAAATTAACCGCATTATGTTTGACACAAAATCTAAAAACCGCCTTGAAATGGAAAAGCTTGTTCTTGACACGGCAGAGTTCCATTTTGATGAAAAATGTATGATTTTGTCGGTTACCGAGGAAATTCAGAAAAAAACAAAGTGTTCGGGCAGTGAACTTGAGGGTGTTGCCGCCATTTCTCGTTCGGTTGAAGGGGTTTTGGCAGGCGTTACCATAAAGGAAACCGAGAAAAACGTTTTTAAAATTTCACTTCGCACCTATGAGCCCCTTGATGCCTCAAACATTTGCGGTCGCCTTGGCGGCGGCGGACACAAGGCCGCGGCAGGCTGCACGGTGGAAGGAACACTGGATGAGGCCAAGGAGAAAATTCTTGAAAGCGTAAGGCAGGAATTGGAGGAAACAAATGCAGGGGCTTATACTGATTGATAAGCCGCAGGGCATTACCTCTTTTACTGCGGTGAGAAAAATTAAAAGACTGATAGGGGAGAAAAGGGTTGGCCACACGGGCACCCTTGACCCGTTGGCAACAGGCGTTTTGCCCATTTTTATCGGTCGCGCAACGGTTCTCTCATCCTTTCTTTCCGATGCCGATAAAACCTATGTTGCCACAGTGAAATTAGGGCTAAAAACCGATACCCTTGATATTACGGGAACGGTTTTAGAGGAACAAGAGGTTACCGTGACTGAAAGCGATGTTGATGCGGCGCTTGAATTATTTTTAGGCCAGCAGTTGCAAACACCGCCTATGTTTTCGGCAATTAAAAAGGATGGCGTTCGCCTTTACAGTCTTGCAAGGCAGGGCAAAACCGTGGAAATTGAGCCGAGAAAAATCACGGTCTATTCCATTGAGCGCATAAGCGACCTTGAAAACGGTTGTTTTAAAATGCGGGTGCGCTGTTCAAAGGGCACCTACATAAGAAGTCTGTGCGGCGACATCGGTGAAAAGCTTTCCTGCGGCGGAGTGTTAGAGGCCTTAAGGCGTGAGGATGCTCACGGGTTTAATGTGAGCGAGTGTGTGCCCCTTGATGACCTTACCGAAGAAAATATAAAAGACTATATTTTAAGCGAGGAAAAGGCCGTTGAAAATTTAAGAAAAATTGAGGTCACCCAAAAGCAGGCCGTTCGTTTTACAAACGGCGGCGAGCTGGATATAGAACGTCTTAAGATAAACGACCCAAAGGAAAATGAACGTTTCAGGGTTAAATTTAATGATTTACTTTTAGGAATTGGCTTTTTTTGTAAAGAAAAAAACAGCATTTGCATTTCTAATGTTTTAAACAAAATTTAAAGAACAGGGGGTATGGGAAATGAAGGAATGCGCTTTGGCGCTCGGCACCTTTGATGGAATGCACAAAGGCCACGTTTCGGTTATAAAGGCCGCAAGGGAAAGCGGCTTTGAGGTTGTTGCACTCACTTTCCCCGTACCGCCGAAATTTCTTTTGTCGGGTGAAAAGCCCGAACTGTTAATGACAGCCGAGGCCAAGGAAAGGGCTCTTGCCGAGCTTGGTGTTATTCGGTGTGATTATCTTGATTTTAACGAGGTTTGTCAGCTTTCCCCCAAAGAATTCCTTGATTTTATTTGTAAAAAATATCCCGTTAAAATGATTTCCTGCGGTTTTAACTACCGATTCGGAAAAAACGGTGAGGGCGACACCAAGTTTTTAAGGGAATATTGCAGAGAAAAGGGAATCACGGTTCACGTTGCCCGCGCCCGTCAGGTGGAAGACCAAATCATCAGTTCTTCGCTTTTGCGACAAATGATTAAAGAGGGCAGGGTTTCCGATGCCAACAAACTGCTTTACAAGCCCTTCTCCTTTTTCGGCCCCGTTGTTCGCGGTGATGCACGTGGCAGAACTTTAGGCTTCCCAACGGTTAATCAGAATTATCCCGAGGAGCAGCTGGTTTTGCCGAAGGCAGGCGTTTATGCAGGGGAAACCTATGTTGGGGGCAAGCGCTATCACTGTGTTACCAACATTGGTTTTCGCCCTACCTATGCGGTTAAAAAGGCATTGTGCGAAACCTTTATAATTGATTTTGACACAAATCTTTACGATACTGTTTTTGAAATTCGCCTTAAGAGGTTTTTGCGCAGTGAAAAAAGATTTTCAAGTGTTAAAGAGCTGAAAGCGGCAATTGCCGCCGATGTTGAGAAGGTCAGGGAGGACATGCTGTGATTGAAAGCTTTATCACCGTTGCAGGTCAGGTTGTTGTGCTTTTCCTGTTAATCGGTGTGGGATTTGTTTTAACCAAGCTTAACATATTAAAGGAACAGGCAGTTTCAGCCCTTACCGATATTGCTCTTTATGTGGCGACACCAACGGTTATTATCAGGGCCTTTTGCTCTATGGAATATTCGCCCTCGGTGTTTGGCAATTTAGGTGTCAGCTTTCTTATAAGTTTTTCTGTTCACCTGCTGTTTATCGCAATGAGCATTTTACTGCTTCGCACCGGGAATTTTGACAAACGTAAGGTTATCAGATTTGCGGTGATTTTTTCAAATGCAGGGTTTATGTCCCTGCCGCTTCAGGAGGCGCTTCTCGGTAAGGACGGCGTTTTCCACGGCGCAATTTACGTGGCTGTTTTTAACATTGTGCTTTGGACTTGGGGCATACTGCTTATGAGCGGCGATAAATCAAAAATTTCGGTTAAAAAGTTTCTTTTTAACCCCGGTCTTATAGGCGTGGTGATTGGCGCATTTTGTCTTATGGTGCCACTGCCCGTGCCCGAAATTGTTTCAACAATCGGCACAAACACGGTAAATCACCTGGCAAACCTTAACACGCCCGTTCCTATGATTGTTATAGGTTATTATCTTGCAAACAGTGACATTTTAAAGGCTCTTAAAGATAAAAGTTGCTATCTGACAATTTTTGCAAGGCTTGTTCTGCTACCTTTAATGGTTTTGGGAATTTTATATTTCGCAGGGGTTCGCGGCGCAATGCTGACCTCCCTTACCATTGCCGCTTCTGCGCCAACGGCGGCGGCAACCACAATGTTTGCCGCAAAATTCGGGGGAGACACCGAGCTTTCGGTCAACATTGTGTCCCTTTCCACCATTTTATCGGTTATAACAATGCCGCTTATTGTGTCG
>JAZSBX010000130.1:0-5859 GCA_045602605.1 Acutalibacteraceae bacterium | reverse complement strand
TTTCTTCAACAACTATCGTCCTCAGTTCTATTTCAGAACTACTGACGTTACCGGTGTTATCACCCTTCCTGCAGGCACCGAGATGTGCATGCCTGGTGATAACGTAGAGATGGATGTTGAGCTTATCACTCCTATCGCTATTGAAGAGGGTCTCCGCTTCGCTATCCGTGAAGGCGGCCGTACTGTTGGTTCCGGCGTTGTTACCGCTATCAACTAATTGCTGATTTACAGTAAATCAAAAGGTCTAAGGTGCAAACCTTAGACCTTTTTTCTTGCCTTGAAATACAATTTATGATAAAATCAGTTTAGAAAAAATTTTGGAGTGCTTTATGAAACTGATTCTTTCTTCCTGTGATTTTAAAAATGATAACTCAAAGCAGTTTATTTTAAACAACATACCAAAACCCCTTGAGGATATCAGAGTGCTGTTTATGCCCGATGAATGCGCCTCAAAAAAGGAAATTTTAAGCGATAAATTTTATGACCGCCTGGTGTCATTTGGTTTTAAAAGGGAAAATATAACGGTGCTTAATTATTACGATGCCGATAGCTTTAAAAATTTAGATATTGATATGCTTTATTTAAGCGGCGGCAACACCTTTTCCATAATGCACCGAATAAGAAAGCACGGTTTTAATACGGCAATGGTGGATTATATTAAAAACGGCGTAATTTACGTTGGCGGCAGCGCGGGAGCCCATATTGTAAGCGCAAATATTGAACACGTTTCAAAATATGACCAAAATACCATCAAAATTACCGATTTCAGCGGTTTAAACCTTTTTGACGGAATTCTTATCTGTCATTTCTCAAACGAGCGACAGGCTCATTTCGAGGCCCTTAAGACTCGGGGAAAATATAACGTGGTGGCTCTTTCAAATGATGATTCGTTACTAATAGAAAAATAGCAGTCCAAGGACTGCTATTTTTTATAGAAGCTTTTTATACCTTGCATAGTAAAATAGGTATTGCTGAACGATGCCTTCATAGCCTTTAGTTTGGTTTGGCAAACCTTCGGGGAACAGCCTTTCCATTGCGCGTTTAATCCACACATCTCTTGGAAATGCATCAATTCGGTACATTCCGAAAAGCAGGGTGCAATCAGCCACCTTTTCGCCCACGCCGTAAATTTTAACAAGCTCATTTCGTGCCTCATCAATGGGCATTTTCGCGATTTTCTCAAGGTCAATTTCTTTTGATACAACCTTTTTTGCCGCATCAATGGCATATTTTGCTCTGAAGCCGCTGCGAAGCACCTCTAAATCTTCCACAGTCAGTGAAGCGATTTTCTCCGCAGTGGGGAAGGAGTAAAAACCGTTTCCGAGATTTTCGCCAAAGTTTTCGCAAAGGCGTTCTATAATGCCTTTAATTCGCTCTATATTGTTGTTTTGTGAAAAAATAAAGCTGCATAGCGCCTCAAAGGAATTCTGCCTTAAAATACGGATTCCGCTGCCCATTTCGGCGGCTTCCTTTAAAATGGGGTTATGGGATATTTTAGAAATTATCTCACTGTAATCGGTTTTTAGGTCAAAATAATTCTCCCAAAAGTTTTTGTAATCAAGAAGTGTTGTGTTATATAAAATCAGCGTGTCGCCCTTAATTTCTAACTCTAAATATTTATCCCTTGCAACGCCGCACCAAATGCCGTTTCCTTTTTCTCGCCATCTGAATGCCTGACCGCAGTCAAGGGTTTGGCAAAGGGAAAAGTTTGTAACACCCGAAATATGTAAATCTCCATTTTTGGCAACGAATTTAAGCATTTAATTTCACCCTTTTACATTGTACCACTTTTGTGTTATACTTACAAGGAGGTGTTTTAAATTATGAGAGATGATATTTGCACTATTCCCATAAGTGAGGTTTTTGAGGAAAATGACGGCTGTCCCATTTGCCGAATGTATAAAACGGTGGAGGAGCATATTGTTTCTTACATTATGGGCGCCGCAATGATGGAACCCGATGTGCGACAGGTGACAAATAAAACAGGCTTTTGTGAAAAGCATTACCGCCAAATGCTAAATAGAAGGGGCAGGCTGCAGCTCGCTTTAATGCTTGAATCCCACCTTGATGATATCAATGGAAACATTTTGTCTGATAAACTTTTCAGAAGCGATAAATCAAAGGGTCAAAAGGCAAAAACCATTACCGATTCCTGCTTTATTTGCGATAAAATTCAGTGGGGAATGTCAAGAATGATTGAAACCCTTTACAAAACCTATGAAAACGAAAAAGATTTCAGGGAAATGTTTAATAATCAAGGTATGTTTTGTATGCCGCATTTTGAACTCTTAATGGCGGGCGCAGATAAGAAAAAAATGCATTCACAGTGTGGAGAGTTTGTGAAAAATCTCACTAGAATAACTCAAAATTATTCGGCAACGCTTCACGCTGATGTTAAAAAATATTGCTCAATGTACGACTACCGAAATGCAGGTGAAAATGCCGATTGGGGCAATTCCAAGGATTCGGTTGAGCGCACAATTTCATTTTTAATCGGTGAAAAAATAGATTAACCAAAGGTTACATAAAACGACAAAATTTGCCAATGTGGATAAAAAAATGGCTTAAATAAGCCAAGTTGTTCAACTTACCCACCGAGTTATCCACATTTTTATGTAAACTAAAAATCTTTTCGGTGGATAACTTTCTTTCATAGAAAAGTGAATATAACTGTAAAAAAATAGCAATAATAGTTTTGAGAGATAACTGAAAGGCTGTGTTTTTATGGTTAAGGGAGTCAACAAAAAAATCATTGAAATTAACAATACCGAAAACGAATTTTTTGAAAAAATTATTCTTTATGTGTCCCCAAAGGCAGGGGCGCCCAATTCTGCTAAGGTAAAAAGGGCGGCAAGTGAGTTGGTTTCAAATTTGTCGGGGGATTCTCTTAAGACAAAAGGACTCAGGGAAATTTTAGAGCAAAAAAGAAAACAAAAAAAGCGGATTATAATTTTTTCGCTTTGCGCCGTGGCACTGCTTGCCGTGGCAACGGCGCTTATTTTGTTGTGATTTTAAGGACGGGGCTTTCGCCCTGTCCTTTTCGTTTAAAAAGATTTGTCGAATTTTGTCTTGAATAAAGGGGTGGATTATTGTATAATATTCATTAGATTATTGAGGTGAGATGACTATGGCGAAAAAGCGTTTTGGTGACCGCAAAGAGGGAAGAAAGCTTCGCAGCATTGACCCTATGATGGCGGTTGCCCCTTATATTATGAAAACCCGTTCGGGCTCTCAAAATATGATTTCCGATTCAATCGACATTGAAAATCTTGAAAAATATATACATAAAAAGCGTCAGGAGGGCCTTAAAGGCTTTGGAATGCTGAACGTTTTAATAACGGCTTATGTTCGCACCGTTGCCCAGCGCCCCGGTGTTAACCGCTTCGTTTCAGGACAAAGAATTTATGCCAGAAACGAAATTTCGGTTGCATTTGTTATAAAGAAGGAACTGCGCCTCGATGCCCCCGAAACGGTGGTTAAGGTTGCCCTTAAACCCGATGACACCGTCCAGCAGATTTATGAAAAGGTTAAGCAGGCGGTGGATGAAAATCGCAAGGAAGGGGACAACAGCGATTTTGAATCAGCCGCAAGATTTTTAAGGTACATCCCCGGTCTTGTCCTTAAATTCGTTGTGTTTATCCTGAATTTAATGGATTATTTTGACCTGCTTCCTAAAAGTCTTATTAAACTCAGTCCTTTCCATTGTTCGTTGTTTATAACCTCAATGGGTTCTCTTGGAATTCCCCCTGTTTTCCACCATCTTTATGATTTTGGAAACGTGCCTATGTTCTGCTCTTACGGAGCCAAAAGGAATGTGGTTGTGCTGAATAAAGACGGCAGTGTGGAGGAGAGAAAATATATTGACTACACCGTTAACACCGATGATAGAATTTGTGACGGGCACTATTATGCTTCGGTTATGAAACTAATTAAGGAATATCTTAAAAATCCTGACCGACTTGATGAGATTCCCGAAATTAAAGAAGATGTTGAATAAAAAAAGTGAGTGCTAGATGCACTCACTTTTTTGTTTTTTAAAAAGGCTGTTGCCTGTTGAATCAACGCCAACAATTAGGGGAAAATCCTCTAAAACAAGTTCTTTTACCGATTCGCAACCAAGGTCATCAAAGGCAATGACCTTTGATGCTTTAATGCAGGTGGCGTAAAGCGCGCCACAGCCGCCGATAGCGCACAGATAAACCGCGCCGTTTCGTTTTATTGCCTTACACACCTCACCGTTTACATCACCCTTGCCGATAATACATTTAAGACCTAAATCAAGAAGCCTTGGGGTGTAGGGGTCCATTCGTGATGAGGTTGTGGGACCGCAGCTGCCAATGGCAAGATTACTTGGTGTGGGGGTTGGCCCTGCATAATAAATGGCGGCATTTTTAATTTCAAAAGGCAATTTTTCTCCGCCTTCAAGCAGTGTGAAAATTCTTTTGTGAGCCGCATCACGGGCGGTGTAAACCGTGCCCGAAAGCAAAACCCTGTCACCGATTTTAAGATTTTTTATGTTTTCAGAAAGCTTAGCGGCATTTATTTTATGTGTTATCATTTTTCGGTTAAACTTTCAAAAACGGCTTCAAATTCCTCTTCACTTCTTTTGGCTGCTTCACAGTTTTCCTCAACCTGATTTTTAACATCCTTTAGGGAGTTTAACAGGGAATCAATTTCACAAAGGAAGCCGTCAGATGTTTTGTTAAGCTGTTCTCTGAGAGTGGCAAGGGAGGACTGAGCCTCATCAATGGCGATGAGATTTTTGGAAATTTCCTCGTTTGTAATGCGGGAATTTTCATTTGTTCGCTCAATAATTGCTTTGGCATTTGCCTGAGCCACTAAATAAAGCTTACCGATAACCTCGCTAAGGCGTTGAATTTCGGCATATTTTTCCTCAAATTCATTAAGCCTTGCGGCGATTTCATCCTTTTCCTTTAAAAGGGAATCGTAGTTTTCCTTTGAAAGGGAAAGCTCACCGTTTAATTTTTCCAGCTCGTTATTAAGGGTTGTTTGCTTATCATTAAAAGCGGTGTGCATCTTATCGATGTAATTTATAACATCGTTTGTGTTAAAGCCGAAAAGACTTTTTCTGAAACCTATAGCCATTTTTTTGCTCCTTTTATACAGCAAATTTCGACACCTTGGTCGTTTTTCACTCTCATTATAGCAATATTTTATTTTTTTTACAAGTATTATTATATAATCTTATAATATTTCTTGAAAAATTAGGGTTAATGTAGTAGAATATAAAATGAATAATTATGAATATTTATGAAAGCGGTTTTGTTTATGACAAGAAAAGAAGCAAGAGAACAGGCATTCGTTTTGGTTTTTGAAAAAATGTTTCGAAACGATTCTCCCGAAGAAATTTTAGAATATGCAAAAGAGATTCGCGAAATTGAAATAGACGATTATTCAAAAGAGGTTTTTCTCGGCGTTTGTGAAAAGTGCGATGAGCTGGATGCAGAGATTGCAGGGCACCTTAAAAATTGGAAAATTGAAAGAATTTCAAAAGTTGCTCTTGCTATTCTTCGTTTGGCGGTTTATGAAATCAGGTTTATTGAAAGCGTGCCCGAATCGGTTTCAATAAATGAAGCGGTTGAGCTTTCTAAAAAGTTTTCGGTGGCAGAGGATGCCTCCTTTGTTAACGGTGTTCTTGGAAATATTGTAAAATAGGGTGAGTTTTTGTGCAGGCGGCAATAACGGTAAGACAACTGAATATGTATGTCAAATCGCTATTAGATGCAAATCCAAAGCTCAGCTATCTTTGCGTTTGCGGTGAAATTGCAAACTTCCAAAATCATTTTGCAAGCGGACATCTTTATTTTGCCCTTAAGGATGATGCGGCCACAATTCGCA
>JAZSBX010000129.1:0-10293 GCA_045602605.1 Acutalibacteraceae bacterium | reverse complement strand
AATAACGAAAATAGAGGCACACTAATACAAAATGTTTTTAAATAAAGAGAGGGGAAACCGCCATGACCACCGAAAACAAAAGAAATTTTTTAATTAACACCGCCTTTGCGGCCGTTATTGGGATAATGGTGTTTTTTGTTTTGAAATTTGCCGCAGCCTATCTTTTCCCGTTTTTTATCGGTGTCGCCCTTGCGGCGCTGACCCAAAAACCCGCAGGTGTTCTGGCAAAAAGACTAAAGGTCAAAAGCGGCACCCTTGCCGCAATAATGGTGCTGCTCATTTTTGTTTTGATGATTTGTGCGGTGTTTATTATTTTGTCCCGATTTTATTCTTTTTTAACGGGGTCGTTTTTATCCTTAAAGGATTTTTTGCCCCGTTTAAGCCAACTGCTGTCGGGCGTTTCCCAAAAAATCACCGATTTTTTTGACAGCCTTAATATAGAACTTTTTGCGGCAACACGGGACACCACGGTTTTAAGCACCTTTTTGGAAAACGCAGTCCGCACCCTGGCTGAGGCGCTGAGCACCTTTGCCGCAAGGGTGGTAGCAGGCCTTCCCTCAATGCTTTTTTCCCTTGGCGTTACGGTGGTTGCCAGCTGTTATATTGCCAAGGATTATGAAAAAATCAAAAAATATATTAAGGACATTGTGCCCGGGCGGTTTATCGGCCGCTACGTTGAACTCAGGGAGGTTGTCCTTGGCGGAGTTTTAAAAATGGGCAAGGGCTATGCAGTTATGTTTTTAATCACATTTTTTGTTCTTGCGCTGGGCTTCTTGGTCTTGGGGCGAAAGAACTTTTTTATGCTTGCCATTGCCGTTTCAGCGGTGGATATTTTGCCTGTTCTCGGCACGGGCACGGTGCTGCTACCCTGGGCGCTAATAGAGTTTATTTCGGGCAGAACCCTGCCTGCTGTGGGGCTGCTTTTAATTTACATTGTGGTAACCGTGCTTCGCCATGTGCTGGAGCCTAAAATTATCGGAAAACAAACGGGACTTCACCCGCTTTTGTGCCTTGGGGCAATGTTTGTGGGAATTAAAAGCGTGGGCTTTTGGGGGCTTATTGCTTTCCCCTTGGCGCTTACGGTTTTAATCCAGCTTTTAAAAAGCGGAAAAATAAAAATTTAAACTGTCAAAAAACGGGGAAATCACATAGAATGTACCAGCCCTCATTATTAGACAGGAGTGGTATTTTATGGAAAAGATTTTGGTTGTAACAGGCACCGTGACCTATGCCGTAAAGGGCAGGGACCTGCTGCGTACGCAGGGCTATAAGGCCGCCATTGAAAGGGTGACCACAGGCCAGAGAATCGGCTGTGGTTATGGCATTCTCACCTTCGGTGAGCCTGAAAAAATAAAAGAAACGCTAGAACGCGGCAGGGTAAAAATTCTGGAAATAAGAAAAGCATAGCAGGGACAAAAAATGATATATTTTGATAACGCCGCAACCTCTTTTCCAAAGCCAGAATGTGTGATTTCGGCCACCGCCCGCGCCCTTCGGGAAAACAGCGCAAATCCGGGGCGCAGCGGTCACAAACTATCGGTTGATACTGCCGAAAAAATTTATTCGGCAAGGCAGGCGGTTGCAAAATTTTTCTCCTGCTCTGATGCGGAAAACGTAATATTCACTCAAAACTGCACCCATTCTTTAAATACTGTTATAAAGGGCTTTTTAAGAAAAGGCGACCATATTTTAACATCAAATCTGGAACACAATGCGGTAATGCGCCCTGTTTTTTCTCTTGCCGAAAAGGGGCTCATTACCTTTGATACTTTTGAGGCTTCACTTTTAAGCGATGAGGAAATAATTGAAAATTTCAAATCGAAAATAACCCCGAAAACAAGGCTTTGCGTTTGCACAAATGCTTCAAACGTTACGGGACAGGTTCTGCCTGTCAGACAAATCGGCAGGGTGTGCAAACAGCGTGGAATTGCCTTTTGCATTGATGCCGCCCAAACGGCAGGAAGCGGTAAAATTAACCTTAGTGAGGATAATGCGGATTTTGTTTGCATTGCGCCCCATAAAAGCCTTTTTGCACCAATGGGAATTGGCGTTTTAATTGCATTAGAGCCGCTTGATAATGTGCTTATTGAAGGGGGAACTGGTGGTAATTCAGCATCAAGATTCGTGCCGGAATTTTATCCCGAAAGACTTGAAAGCGGTACCGTTAATGTGCCTGCCGTTTTAGGCCTTAAGGCAGGGCTTAATTACCTTGAAAGACAAAATCCGCAAAGGCTTTATGAAAACGAAATGTCGGTTTTAAAACGGATTTATTCGGGGCTTTATAACAACGAAAAAATTGAGCTTTACACCCCGTTTCCCGAAACGGGTAAATTTATGCCCGTTTTGCCCTTTAATTTTCGCGGCGCGCACAGTGAAAAAACCGCCGCCGTTCTTAATGATTTCGGCATTGCAACAAGGGCGGGGCTACACTGCGCACCAACGGCTCACAGCGCGATAAACACTATGGAAACGGGCGCTGTTAGGGTGTCGGTAGGGGCCTTTAACACACCGTCACAGGCGGATTATCTTGTAAGTGTGCTGAAAAGCGAAAAATTTATGAAAAAATTACAAGATTTCCATTGATATAATTCTTTATTTATGTTAAAATAAATTAAATAATTGGGTAAAGGACTGTAAACAATGGAAGGGCTTTTAAATTCAATCACTTCACTTTGGAGTCAAATTTTCTACGCCATTTACCACATTCAGCTGTCCGACATCATTGATATTGCCGTAATCGCCTTCTTGGTTTACAAAGCCGTGGGCTTTTTGCGGGAAACAAGGGCGGGCCAGCTTGTTAAAGGTATATTGGTTTTAATGGTGGTGTCGCTGTGCGCAAGGTGGTTTAACCTTGTAAGCTTGCAGTGGCTGCTTAACACCGTGTTTGAATTTGCCCTTGTGGCCGTTGCGATTATTTTTCAGCCCGAACTCAGGCGCGCCCTTGAGAAGGTTGGCCGCAGTAACTTTACCGCCATTGTTAAGGGTCAAACCCCGCAGGAGGAAAAGGAAAATGCCCAAAGATGCATTGAGGCGGTTTGCAGGGCGGCAGGCGCAATGCAAAAGCAAAAGGTCGGCGCCCTTGTGGTTTTCGAAAGAAACACCTTGCTTGGCGATATAATTAACACAGGCACCGTTGTTGATGCCGAGACATCGGTTCAAATGATTGGAAACGTTTTCTTTCCTCATTCCCCCCTGCACGATGGCGCTATGATTATTCGTGACGGAAGAATTCACGCCGCAGGCTGCATTTTGCCCCTTACCCAAAACGAGGATTTAAACTCCCAGCTTGGCACCCGTCATCGCGCCGCAATAGGTATGAGTGAAAACTCCGATGCCGTTGTTCTTGTAATCAGCGAAGAAACAGGCACCATTTCTCTTGCCATTAACGGCCACATTTCAAGAAACTACACCACCGAAACTTTAAGGCAAAGGCTTACCGATGAGTTGGTTGAAGATGTAAAAATTGAAAAAGAAACCCCCATCAGTTTTGTTAAAACGAAGTACGGAGCCATTAAGGACAAATTGAAGTTTGTAAAGAAAAAAAGCAAAGTAGAGGAGGAGTCCGACAATGATTAAGTTCTTTAAAAACTTCTCCTTCAAGGAACTGCTTTATAACCGCAAGCTGGTTATTGCGCTTTCCATTGCCACCGCATTTATATTTTGGTTGGTAATCACCATAAGCGAGGCTCCCACAAAGGAAAAAACCGTTAATATGACCCTTAACATTTCGGTTGCCGACACCATTGTGGGCGATTTGGGTCTTGACGTTGTTTCGGGTGGAATCGGTCAGAAAATTGCCGTTAAGGTAAGCGGACCCAACTATATTCTCGCTGAAATTAACGAAAACGATATAAACATTTCCCCCGAACTTTCCGAGGTTAACAAGCCCGGTGTTTACAACATAAGGCTCAACGCCTCAAGAGCAAGTTCAACGGCGGGCTATGAATTCGTTTCGGTTACGCCTTCAACACTTGATGTGCGCTTTGACTATGTGGATACAAAGCAGTTCACGGTTGTTCCTGCGGTAAGCGGCGCCGTTGCAAGCGAGGGCCTTATTGCCGAGGAGCCCACAGTCACAAGCACCGAACAAAGCACCATAACCGTTAAGGGGCCGAGAACCGAAATGTCAAAGCTGGCATCGGTTAGGGCCTTTGCCGAGGTTAATAGAACGCTTAGCAAAACCGAAAGCTTTGATGCAACCGTTCAGCTTCTTGATAAAGACGGAAAACAGCTTGACAGCAGTCTTTTCACGCTTTCCTATGACACCGTTAAGGTTTCGGTGCCCATTTCAAAGAAAAAGACAGTTGCCATTAAGGCAACCTTCATTAACGCCCCTTCGGGCATTGGCAGGGATATAACCTACACCCTTTCTGAAACCGAGGTTTCGGTTATCGGCTCACCTGATATAATCGATTCCTTAACCGAAATTGAGCTTGCCCCCCTTGATTTCAGAGAAATTTCGTATAGCACCACAACCTTTGAGGCACAGTTTGACCTGCCCGATGGCATTCGCCTTATAGACAGTATTGAGTTTGTCACCGTTGCGTTTGATTTCAACAACTTCTCACAGCGCACATTTAGCGTAGAGAATATTGATAAAATGAATTTGGGCAGTGGTCTTACGGCAACCGTTACGGGGGCTGTTAAAAACGTTAAAATTTGTGGTCCCTATGCGCAGCTGACAAATCTAAAGGCAAGTGATTTCGTTGCGCAAATTGAACTTGGCGGCAAAACTGCAGGGGAATACACCGTGCCCGTGAAGGTTTACTGCAAAACCTCATCATCGGTTTGGCAATATGGTGAGTACACCGCAGTTGTAGTTATAAAGTAATGTCAAATTCCTCACCCGAGGCATAGTATGGTTTTGGGTGAGGAATAATGTTTGAACTTATTTTCGCAGTTGTGGCAGTTTTTTTCGGCATTTTAGGGCTAACCGAGGTTTTACATATCTTTAAAATGCTTGTTTTAAAACCCAAAAAACGGCCCAAGCGCTATCTTATTTGTGAAATTGAAAAGGAATGCGCCAAAGAGCAAATTCTTGTTGTCGCCGAAAATTTCCGTTGGTACGGAAAGAGCGTTGCAGACTGTGTGGTTTTTGTGGGTGATGAGTTCACCGAGGACACAAGGCAGCTTCGCTCATATTTGAGTAAAGGCGGCGAAGTTTTCTTTTACGAAAGGCTAGGGTAGAGCGAATAATCCGCCTTTAAAAAACGGAGTTCGGATTATTCACACTAAAGCAGAGGAACAAAATGGAGCAAATCAGTAAACAACCCGAATTTCTTGAGGGCACCGTTATTAAGGTAACCTTCAAAAACAAGGAAAACGGATATACAGTTGCTGTTTTAAAAACAAACAGTGAGGACATCATCATTGTCGGTGAATTACCATTCGTTGACGAGGGTGATGTTGTTTCACTTTACGGTGAATACGTTTTGCACCAAACCTACGGCAGGCAGTTTAAGGTTTCAAGCTTTGAAAAGAAAATGCCCACAACCGCCGCCGCAATTCTCCGTTATCTTTCTTCACACACAATTCGCGGCGTTGGCCCTGCAACAGCCCAAAAAATTGTTGAACGATTTGGGGACAAGTCTCTTGAAATCATTGAAAACAACTCAGAGGAGCTTACCCGTATTAAGGGTATAACAGCCGAAAAAGCGCAGAATATAAGCTACGAATACAAAAAGCAGTTTGGCATCAGAGAGGTAATGCTTCTCCTTTCAAAATTCCAAATTTCGGCCGTTTGGGCAATTAAGGTTTATAAGGCCCTCGGTGAACGCTCGGTTGAACTTATTAGCCAAAACCCCTATGTTTTATGTAGCGACAACATTGATTTTCCATTTGAAACCGTGGAGGAAATTGCCCAAGCTTTGGGCACCGAGCCGACCTCCCGCAACCGCCTTTGCGCAGGTGTTGAATATGTGCTCAGAAAGAACCTTATGAACGGTCACACCTGCCTGCCTGAGGATAAGCTTATTGAGGTTTCCTCAAGGCTTCTGGCCTGCGAGGCCGATTTCGTGGAGGATGCAATTAACACCCTGCTTGCCACCTTTTCGCTTAATGAAACGGTTATTGAGGGCAGGCGGGTTATTTCCCTTAATTCTTTTTATAATGCCGAAAATTACATTGCGGCAAAAATGCTGGCTTTAAACGATTTTCCGAGAAGTGATATTCCCGTTAATGAATTGGAAATTGACTATGTTCAAAATAAAATCGGCATAACCCTTGAAAACACCCAGCGCCAGGCTGTGTCAATGGCGCTTTCAAACGGCATCTTTATTTTAACGGGTGGTCCTGGAACAGGCAAAACCACCACGCTTAATGCCATAATTGACATTTTAGAGCAAAGAGATTTTGATGTTTGCCTTGCCGCGCCCACGGGCCGCGCCGCTAAAAGAATGTCGGAACTTACCGGCAGAGATGCCGTAACCCTACACCGCCTTTTAGAGGTGGAATTTTCAGGTGGAGAAAAACAAACCTTTGCAAGAAACGAAAAAAATCCTCTCACCTGCGAAGCCGTTATCATTGATGAAATGTCAATGGTTGATACCCTTGTTTTTGAGGGACTTTTGCGCGCTTTAAAACTTGGCTGCAGGGTTATAATGGTAGGGGACGTTGACCAGCTTCCAAGCGTTGGGGCAGGAAACATTTTAAATGATTTAATTGAATCGCGGCTTTTTGCCACCTGCGCCCTTACAAAGGTTTTTCGCCAGGCGGGGAACAGCGCTATTGTCAAGGCTGCCCACAGCATTATCGGTGGGGAGGCAGTCAGGTTCGAAAATAAAAATTCAGACCTTTTCTTTATCCGCCAAGGCGAGTTCGATTCGGCCGAGGAACTGCTTTTAGACCTTTATACAAGGCGTTTGCCCGAGGCTTATGGCTTTGACCCCCGTGAGGACATACAAATCCTTTGCCCCTCAAGGAAAACGCCCTTCGGCACCGTTAATTTAAACGCTCTTGTACAAAATGCCGTGAACCCTGTAAACAAATCTAAAAAAGAAATTTTCTTCAAGGGTTTTTATTTCCGCGGCGGCGACAAGGTAATGCAGATAAAAAATAATTACGACATTGATTGGGTCAAGGATAACGGGGACAGCGGCAGTGGAATTTTTAACGGTGATATCGGCACAATAATTGATATTGATAAACGCGAAGGCTTTTTGAAGGTGCGCTTTGAGGATAGGGTAGCCACCTATTACAGCGAGGAAATGGGCGAATTAGAGCCTGCCTACGCCATCACGGTGCACAAAAGTCAGGGAAGCGAATTTGACTGCGTTATCATTCCGCTTGTTGACGTGCCACCCTTGCTTAAATATCGCAACCTGCTTTACACCGCAGTTACGAGGGCAAAAAAACTGCTTGTTATAATCGGCAGCGAGGAAATCTTTTCACAAATGGTGAAAAACAATAAAAAAACGCTGCGTTACACGTTGCTTAAAAACTCTCTCGGCGAGGCTGCAAATGAGGCTTACTAAACTTAAAAACGAAATCCTTTCATTTTTCTTCCCCACAAAATGCGCCTGCTGTCAGAAAATCATTTTACCCTCGGAGGAGATTTGCATTTCCTGTAAGGAAAAGCTGGAATTTATTCAGGAAAAACGTTGCCTTAAATGCGGAATGGGTGAAAACTTTTGCGAATGCAGGTTTAATGTTTTCCGCTTTGAGGGCATCGCGGCACCCTTTTATAACACAGGCGCTATCCAAAAGGGAATTTACAATTTAAAGTTCAGAGGTCACGTTTCGGCGCAGGATTTTTTCATAAAGCAAATGTGCCTTGCGGCAGATAAATATTTTACCCATATTTCCTTTGATGCCGTCACCTTTGTGCCGCCCTCTGAAAAGCGTATTTCAGAGCACGGCTATAACCAAAGTGAAATTTTGGCAAAGGGTGTTGCGCGGCACTTGAAAGTTCCCGTTTTAAACCTTTTGAAAAGGGTGGGAAAAAGCAAAACCCAGCACGAAATAGGAAAATATAAGGAACGCTTTGAAAACGTCAGAGGCATCTATGTGGCACAGGGAAAATTAAGCCCTGAAACCGTGTTGCTTGTTGATGATATTAAAACAACGGGCGCCACCCTTAACGAGTGCGCAAGGCGCCTAAAACTCGGCGGTGTGAAAAATGTTTACTGCCTTACGGCGGCAGTTACAAACCCAAGGTTGAAAAAACCTGAAATTTAAGTATAATATAAATGTATGAGAAAGGACGGTGGCGTGATGGCAACCGAAATAGGAATTGATTTAGGCTCCTCCAAAACGGTGCTTTTTTCCAGCTCTAAAATTGTTCTTGAAAAACCCAGCGCCGTAACGGTTGACAGCGAAACCTGGGAACCCGTGTTTTTCGGCGACAAGGCAAAGCAAACCCTCGGCCGCACGCCCGAAACCTATGAATGTGTTTATCCCATAAAGCACGGCGTTATTGCGGATTATGATTTGGCGTTGTCAATGCTCACAAATTATATTTCCGAGACCTTTGGCTCAAAGGTGGTGCGCCCACAAATCATTGCCACCCTGCCAACGGGCCTTACCGAGCTTCAGCACCACTCTCTTGCAAACGTAATTGAGGAAAGCGGCGGCAGGAACATTTTGGTGCTTGAGGTACCCCTTGCCATTGCTTACGGCCTTAATCTTGATTTTTCAACCCCAAAGGGTCATATGATTGTTGATATTGGCGCAGGCGTTACAGATATTGCGGTTTTGTCTCTCGGCGGCATTGCCCAGTGTGACTGCTTTAAAACGGGATCCTTTGATTTTGATGAGCAAATCATCAGAATTGCAAGAAAGAAGCACAACGTAATAATCGGTCCCTTAACCGCCGAAAACATTAAAAAACAAATCGGCGCTGCTGTTAAAAGGCCGCTTGAAATCGTTATGGTTGCAAGGGGCAGAAACGTTTACACGGGAATGCCTGAAAGCTTTGAAATAACCTCGGGCGATGTTTATTCGGCGATTATCGGCACGGCCTACAGCATTTGCAACGCTATAAGAAAGGTGCTTGAGAAAACCGACCCCGACCTTGTTGCCGACATAATGGAAACGGGAATTTATCTATCGGGCGGCGGCGCATTGCTTTACGGTATGAAGGATTTAATCAGTTCCTATATCGGCGCGCCCGTTCATTTGGCAGAGGACCCCGAGCACTCGGTTGTTAAGGGCGCCGTTGCCGCGCTTAAAAAACCTGAACTGCTTTCAAAGAACGATTATCAGTTCCGTTCCATAAAAGAACTTGTAATTGAATAAAAAAGTGTTGACAAGCGGATTTTTAAGTGTTATAATGCTTTTACAACAAAGTAGAACAGTATGTTTTCGTTCTCACCCGCAGGTTTTTGTCTAAACGGGTTAATAGGTTTTATGAATGCTTTTTAAGGCATTAATGGGCTTATTGCGCGCGAACGAAAATTATTCGTTCGCGCTTTTTGTTTTAAATGTTTTGGAGGTGTTTAACTATCAGCAGCAAAGAATTACCCATCAACGAGAACATCAAATTCAAAGAGGTTCGCTTAATCGACTCTGACGGCTCACAGCTTGGCATTCTTCCTATTAAGGATGCAATTGAAGCCGCCTACAACAAGAATCTTGACCTGGTTAACATTGCACCCAATGCTCAACCGCCCGTTTGCAAGATTATGGATTACGGTAAGTACCGCTTTGAGCAGGCCAAAAGGGAAAAAGAAGCCAAGAAAAACCAAAAGGTTATTGAGGTTAAGGAAATCCGTTTGGGTCTTGGAATTGACACACACGATTTTGAGACAAAGGGCAATCATGCCAGAAACTTCCTTAAAAACGGTAATAAGGTTAAGGTTTCAATCCGCTTCCGCGGTAGGGAGCTGGGTCATCCCGAAATCGGTCTTGAAATTATGGAGCGCTTTGCGCAGTATTGCAGCGAAGCAGGTTCGGTTGAAAAGGCTGCCAAGATGGAAGGACGTAACATGCTTATGTTCCTTGCACCCAAAACCACAAAGTAAGTAATTATTTAAAGGGAGGATATAAAATGCCTAAGATTAAAACCCATAGCGGTGCTAAAAAGCGTTTCAAACTCACAAAAACCGGTCAGGTAAAACGCGCACACGCTTACAAATCACACATTCTCAACAAGAAAACCACCAAGCGCAAGAGAAATCTTCGCAAGACTGTTATTGCCGATGTAACCAACGTTGCAAAGGTAAAGAAAATGATTCCTTACAAATAAGATTAATGGAGGTTACAACTAATGGCTCGTATTAAAGGTGCGTTAGCAACACGCAAAAGAAGAAAAAAAGTTTTAAAGCTTGCCAAAGGTTATTTTGGCGCTAAATCCAA
>JAZSBX010000128.1:0-2218 GCA_045602605.1 Acutalibacteraceae bacterium | reverse complement strand
CTTTGCAGGCTCTATCGGTATAATCGGCATCGCTCTTATTCTTGCTATTTCCAACGGCATTGATGCCTACATTTCCTCGGTTGAGGAGGACACCCTATCAAGCTATCCCATTGAAATTTTGGAATCCACCGTAAGCATGGGTGATATGCTCTCTAGTATGTCAAGCGAAAACACGGGCAAAACACCCCACGATATGGATAAAATTTATTCAAACAACATAATGGGTGAACTGCTCAACGTTATGACAAGTTCTCTTACCCAAAACAACCTTTCGGCCTTTAAGGAATTTCTGGACGGCGGTAAATCGGGCATTGAGGAACTGACCAGCGGCGTGCAATATAAATATTCCACCACCCTTAATATCTATAAAGCCGACACCTCAAATTCGGTAACGCAGGTCAACCCCAATAAAATTATGGAAACCCTGGGCTTTACAACCGTGTCAAATCCTGCAATGAGCATGGGAATGACAAATTCCCAAATGAGCTCAACCGATGTGTGGCAGGAGCTTCTCGACAACGAGGAACTGCTTACAAAACAGTATGACATCATTAAGGGCAGAATGCCCGAAAAATACAACGAGGTGGTTATCATTGCCGATAAGAATAACGAAATCAACGACTTCACAATTTATTCTTTAGGTTTAAAGGATGCTTCGGTTCTCCCCGAACTTATGGAGGACATTAAAAACGGCAAAGAGATTGACACCGAGCAGACCAGCTACACCTACGATGAGCTTTTAGGCCTTGAATTTAAACTGCTTTTAAACACCGATTACTATGAAAAGCAGGGTGATATCTGGATTGATAAATCCAAGGATAACGATTATCTCAGAGAAAAGCTTAAGGAAAGCGAAACCATTAAGGTGGTAGGTATTTTGCGACCCAGCGATGAGGCCGTTTCCTCCAATATGTCTGAAGGCATCGGCTACACCGCCGAGCTTATGGAACACCTTGTAAATGAGGTTAACAAAAGCGAAATCGTTAAGGAACAAAAAGCAAACGAAGAGGTGGATATTTTCACAGGCAACCGCTTCCCCACCGAGGATGATAAAAAGCTTAACGAACAGCCTATAACCATGGACACCATAAACGCCTACCTTAAAACCCTGCCCGAAAAGGAAAGGCAGGAGTACGAGGGCGCCATAGCACAAATGCAAATGATGGGTATGACGGAGGAACAAATTATCGAAATGTTTAAAAAGGCAAAGGAGCAAAACTCCACCGATGCCACCTATGATGGCAACCTTTCCCTTTTAGGCGTTGCCGATTTGAGCAAACCCTCCTCAATTCTTATCTACGCCAAGGATTTTGCCTCAAAGGAGGCAATTAACGCCCTTATTTCCGACTATAACGAAAGCGTTGTTGAGGAAGATGAAATTGAGTACACCGACTACATCGGCCTTTTAATGTCCTCGGTTACTACAATCATCAACGCCATAAGCTATGTTCTAATCGCCTTCGTTTCAATTTCCCTGGTTGTTTCCTCAATTATGATAGGCATCATAACCTACATTTCGGTTTTGGAGCGCACCAAGGAAATCGGTATCCTGCGTGCAATCGGCGCCTCGAAAAAGGATATTTCTCGCGTGTTCAACGCCGAAACCTTTATAATCGGCCTCACGGCAGGCGCCCTGGGCATTGGGCTGACAGTTCTTATCAGCCTCCCCATAAACGCCATTATCCTGTCCCTCACCTCCATTGCAAATGTGGCCGCCCTCCCACCTGTGGCAGGCGTAGCGCTGGTTGTAATCAGTATGGTCTTAACGATGATTTCGGGCTTTATCCCTGCAAAAATTGCGGCCAAAAAGGACCCCGTTGTGGCATTACGCAGCGAATAGTTGACTATTTTGGTAAATTTTGGTATTATAAATGCGGCAAGGAACTTGCCGCATTTATTGTTTGAGGTGATTTTTTTGAAGGAAACAGGCATTGTGCGCCCCGTTGACAAACTTGGCAGAATTGTCATCCCTAAAGAACTTCGCAAACTTCTTAACGTGGAAAACGAAAAGGATAGCTTTGAAATTTTTATAGAAAACGACACCCTTGTTTTAAAGAAGCACAATCCGGGTTGCATTTTCTGCGGCAGCACCGAAAACTGCTTTGAACACGAAGGCCACACCCTTTGCAAAAACTGCGCTAAGGATATTGTAACAAAGGCTCTGATTTCGGGCGAGGAATAAGAAAATCCCCCATCTCACCGCGCCACAGACCGCTAT
>JAZSBX010000127.1:0-3963 GCA_045602605.1 Acutalibacteraceae bacterium | reverse complement strand
TTCCTGCTGTGCAAGAGACTGTCTTGAAGATTTAAGGGTGTATTTCACGCCATCGGGTCAGGAAACCATTAACAATGCAACGGGAGTTCACGTGAGAAATGCCGAGATTTTAAAAACCTACATTGAAGTTGAACCTGTGAGTTTTAACAAGGGCTATTACGCCTGCGATTTAACCTTCTATTTCCTTATTGATTTAGATGTTTATTCATCTGCCCCAAGCACCCCCACAACCGTTAGAGGAGTTGCATCTTTTACCAAACGTGTCATTCTTTTCGGCAGCGAGGGCAATGCCAGAATTTTCTCAAATGCCGTCACCCGTGAAAACGATTTTGACCGCCAGCTAAACGAAAAGAACAATATGCCCCGTGTGGTTGTTCAGGCCGTTGACCCCGTTGCGCTTGACGTAAAGCTTTGTGAACTTAAAAACTGCTGTGAACCTCAGATTTGTTTCCCCGAATGCATTTGTAATTATATGGGTAATAATCTCAAATGTGAATGTTCTGACGGTACAATGGCTGTTTATGTAACTTTAGGTTTGTTCACCATCGTTCAGCTTATCAGAAACGTGCAAATGCTGGTTCCCGTTTACGATTTTTGCATTCCCACAAAAGAGTGTGGCAGCAGTGATGACCGCCAGCCCTGCGATGTTTTCAGAAACATTAAATTCCCTATGTCCGATTTCTTCCCACCCAGCCCCTGCGATGGCGAAACCACAACCGCATCGGCCTGCGAAGCCTGTGAGGAAGAATAAAAAAACACCCAAACGGGTGTTTTTTTAAAAATTATTTGAGTGATGATGTGTCCAGCAAATCATAGCGTTTGAAAAACGGCTTGATTTTTTCAATAATTTTATCAATGCCGCCCTTTGTGTCACTTTCAAAATTCATTGGCATAACGGGGTCGTGAACGCTGAGTCTTAAAAGGAACCAACCGTCCTTATAAAATGCGCGAATTCCCTCGCGATTGTCATCGGCGGCGGTGAATTCGTGGCTTTCGTTCACGAATTTTTCAAGGTCAGCAATAACACCTTGACCGTATGTACGGAAATCTTCAGCTAAAATCTTAAATCGCACCTCTTTTTCCTCTGCAGGCATTTTAAGATTTTGAAGCAGGCCGTCAATATTCTGACCACGGGCTAGCTCAATAACGATTTTGGTAACTAGGTAGGCGCCGTCATCAAGGAAAAAGTTTTCTTTAAATGCGGCGTGGCCCGAGGTTTCAATGGCAAGGGGACAGCAGATGCCCTGTTCGTTTAACTCTATTGCCTTGTTGATAACGTTTTTATATCCACGCTTATAACGGTAGTGATTACCCTTTAAATCCTCGTTAATAAAGGTTTTAAGCCCTGCGGAGGTCACCGAATCGGTGACAATGGTGGCGCCTTTTGAATTCTCGGTGGCAATGATTGAGGCAAGGGCGATAAGGCGGTTGCGATTAACCTCCATACCGTGGCAGTCAACACAAGCGGCACGGTCAACATCGGTATCAAAAATAAGACCTAAATCGGCGCCGGTTTTTTTAACGGCCGAACAAATGCTGGCCATTGCGGTTTTATCCTCTGGGTTTGGAATGTGGTTGGGGAACATACCGTCAGGCTCTAAAAATTGGCTGCCCGAAATATCGGCGCCAAGGGGAGCCAGCACGTTTTCGGCATAAAATCCGCCTGCGCCGTTTCCTGCATCAACAATAATGTGATAACCTTTAAGAGGGGTTTCGCCTTTTTTAACGCCGTCACAAATCATTTTTCTAAGTCTCGCGGCATAGGTTATCATATAATTTTCTTTTAAAATATTCCCAGGAATTGCGCCGTCTGTTTTTTTGCTTTCATCTGCAAGGACAACGATTTCGCTGATATCCTTTGAGTCAAGACCGCCCGATTTAACGAAGAACTTAAGGCCGTTTCTATCAAAAGGGTGGTGGGATGCAGTTATCTGAATTGCGGCATCGGCGTTAAGGTCAATGGTTGTCATAAACATTGCAGGGGTTGATGAAAGCCCGCAATCAATCGCCGTGGCACCCGACAGGGTTATGGCCTTTAACACCTGAGCTTTAATGATTTCGGCGGTGATTCTCGAATCGTGACCAACGGAAATTTTAAGGTCTTTGGGGCTCACATTATTTTTATTGCAAAACCAAAAGACAAAGGCGCTTGTAATGTCAAAAACAGCCTGCTGTGTAAGATTAACGGTATTGCCGCCTTTTTCGCTTGCAAAACCGCGGATATCGGTTCCGCTTTTAAGCTCAAGATAACTCATAATTTAAAACTCCTTTAGAAAAACAAATAACTTGCGGCCAAAACGCAAATCAAAATAAATAAAACACAGCAGGAGGTAATTATAACCGATTTTATAAAAATAAGCCGACTCCTGTGATTTTTTGCCATAAAATTCACCTCAAATTAAGTATCGCCGAAAGAAAGGCAATTTAAACGGAGGCGTAAAATAATGGTTCAAAGCATTAGAAGTAATAATTTAAAAATTGTACTTTCCGCCGATGAGGTTAACCGACTTTTCGGCGGCATAATTGATTTTAAAAATGAAAAAACGGCGAAAATAATGGATAAAATTTTAAACCACGCCGCAAAAACATTGCACTTTGAACCATCCTCAAAAAAGGTAATTGTGGAAATTTTTAAAAAGAAAAATGGTTCGTGCATTATTTATTTTTTAGACGTTTGTCAAAACTTAAAAAGGGAAGCGGTGCTGGAACTCAATGATGTGGATGATTTAATAACCGCCGTTCAGCAACTTAAAAACTGTGATTTTTCCGTTTATCTTTATAACGGTGTTTATCGGATAATCACTAAAATTGATGCTTTGGGTGAAGGTATGATAAAAAGAATGTGCGAATTTTCAAAAATATATTTTGAAAAAGAGCAGGTGGCAAAAACCTTGGAATATGGGGTTGAAAAGTTTTAAAGCGCCTTAATTTCTTTGACACGCTCTGCCATATTCTCGCCAAAAATATAACTGCCTGCAACAATGACATCGGTGCCTGCTTCCACAGCGCTTATTGCCGTTTCACCGTTTATACCGCCGTCAATTTCAATTAAAACGTCAAGACCGCGGCGGGTGATTTCCTCTTTGAGAATTTTAACCTTACGAAGGGAATCGGGCATAAATTTTTGTCCGCCGAAGCCGGGCTCCACCGACATAACAAGCACCATATCGCAAAGCGACAAAAAGGAAAAAATTTCCTCAGGCTCGGTGCAGGGTTTAATGGTAAGGCAGGATTTACAGCCCAGTTCTCGGATTTTCTTAAGTGTTTCCTCGATAGGAGAGCCTGCTTCGAAGTGGAAGCCGAGATAATCGGATAAAGGGGCAAACTGTTCAATGTATCTGTGAGGTCTGTCAATCATTAAGTGAACGTCCAGCGTTAAATCAGTGTTTTTTCTAATGGCCTTAATAACGGGAATTCCAAAGGAAATGTTTGGAACAAAAATGCCGTCCATAACATCAAGATGAAGCATATCCACCTTTGCTTTTTCAAGATTTTTAATATCGTTTTCAAGATTAAAAAAGTTGGATGACAGCATAGAAGGCGATAACAGTGCCATTTTTTAAACCCCTTTGTTTAAATATCATTTTTAAAAACCAAAACTCAGTAATTGCTATATAAAAATATTAGCATATTTGCTATTTAATTTCAAGTATAAAGGAAATAAAAATTGACTTGACACGGGTAAAAATTTGTGATATAATCGCCTTTGTAAGTATACCCCTGCACTTGTTCTGCGGAGGGGAGGGAATGTAAATGAGTCAGGTAAAATTAAAAGAAAATGAGTCACTTGATAACGCATTGCGTCGTTTTAAAAGACAAACATCTAAGGATGGCGTTATTCAGGAAGTGCGCAAAAGAGAGCATTATGAAAAGCCCTCTGTAAGGCGCAAGAAGAAGTCGGAAGCCGCCCGTAAGCGCAAGTTCCGCTAGGAAATTACTTATTTTAAAAAAGTGGCTGCACAT
>JAZSBX010000126.1:0-7501 GCA_045602605.1 Acutalibacteraceae bacterium | reverse complement strand
TGCACGCACAAAGGTAGATGAAGCAAAGAAGGCTCAGCAAACCACCTCCTCTTCTACCTCATCTACGACTACCGATTATTCTGCCGAAACAATTGACGGCAAAAGCTTTGAGGAATACGGTAAGGAATCTGCCCTTAACACCCTAAAGCGCTTTGTTTACGTTAAGAAATTGTGTGATGATAACAAACTCACCATATCCGAGCAGGAAATTAACAACACCAACACCATGACCGAGTATTATTGGAATTACTATGGCTATGCCTACTTATTTGAGGTAAACGGTGTAAGCCTTGACACCTATAAGAAATATTGCCTTTACAGTCTTTATGAGCAAACCTACTTTAACTCCCTCTACGGCGAGGGCGGCGAAAAGGCCGTGAGTGAAACCGAAATTAAGGATTTCCTTTACGGTAATTATGTTATCGCCAACATTCTTTCGGAATCGGTTTCCTCTAAAACCGACTCCCAAAAGGCTCTTGTTCAGACCAAATTTGAAAAGTATAAAACTCGCCTTGAAAACGGCGAATCCTTTGAAAAAATCTACAAAGAGCATAACGAGATTAAGGAGGACACCACCACTTCCTCTGCCACTTCAACCACCTCCTCTGCTACCACTTCAACCACCTCCACCACCGAGGAAAACAAGGCTTTAACTCCAAAAGATTCCTATGCGCAGGTTGTTGGTAACAAGGAAACCAGCTATTCCAGCAGTCAGTATGAAACCATTAAGGCTATGAAAACAGGCGAGATTAAGTTCGTTAAGGATGATGACAGCGGTTACTATTACCTCTTTGTTAAGGGTGACATCACTGCCGACCCCTACTACCTTGAGGGAATTAAGGATGCCGTTATTAACGATATGAAATACGATGAGTTTGATGCGGCTGTTGATGTAGATTCCGCAACCGTAGAGCTTGAAACCGTTGCATATGCAATCAACCAATTCAAGGTTAAGAAAATTCAGTATCCCTACTGATAACAGCACTTTTCAGGAGAGAATTCCAAATGAAACACATTGACATTCGCAAGCTTTTTGAAACTGCTCAGCAGTATGTCGGCAAATCGGTTACGGTTTGCGGCTGGGTAAGAACGGCAAGAGATTCTAAAAACGTGGCCTTTATCGAGCTTAACGATGGCACCTGCCTTGCAAACATTCAGATTATCATTGATAAGGAATCGGGAATCGATTTAAAGGATGCCACAATGTCGGGCACCTCACTTTGCGTTACGGGAACCTTGGTTGAGTCTGAGCGCAACGGTTATGAAATCACCTGTGAAAGCCTCACCGTGCTTGGCACCTGCGCCCCGGATTATCCTTTGCAAAAAAAGCGCCACTCCCCCGAGTTTTTGCGCACCATTCCCCACCTGCGTGTTCGCACACGCTATTTCGAGGCTCTTTTCGCCGTTCGTGACCAGCTTGCCCACTCCATTCACGAATATTTCCATAAAAACGGCTACCGCTACGTTCAGCCCCCCATTATAACGGGCAGTGACTGTGAGGGCGCGGGCGAAATGTTCCGCGTTACAACCCACGGCTGGAAGACCGATTATGAAACCGAAGAGGAGTATTACGAAAGCGATTTCTTCGGCAAAAAGGCAGGTCTCACCGTTTCGGCTCAGCTTGAGGGCGAAATGGCGGCAATGGGTCTTGGAAAAATCTATACCTTCGGCCCCACCTTCCGCGCTGAGCATTCAAACACCGTTCGCCACGCCGCCGAGTTCTGGCATGTTGAACCTGTGGTTTGCTTCACCGATATAAACGAGCTCATTGAAATCATTGAGGATTTCATTAAATACATTATAAAGGATGTTCTCGATAACTGTCCCGATGAAATGAAATTCTTTGATACTTGGGTTGAAAAGGGTCTTATTGAAAAGTTAAACGGCGTTATTTCAAGCGACTTTGTAAAACTTGATTACACCGATGCTGTTAAAATCCTCGAAACCTGCGGCAGAGAGTTTAAGTACACCGCAAAATGGGGCGATGACCTTCAAACCGAGCACGAAAAATATTTAACCGATGAGCACTTTAAAAAGCCCGTTTTCGTTGTTAACTACCCGAAGGATATTAAATCCTTCTATATGAAACAAAATCCCGATGGCAAAACCGTTGCCGCCACCGACCTGTTGGTTCCGGGCATTGGCGAAATCATTGGCGGAAGCGAGCGAGAAGCCGACCTTGAGAAACTTCTTAATGCAATGAACGCCAAGGGAATGGATTTATCCTCCTACGGTAATTACCTTGATACACGCCGCTACGGCAGTGTAGAACACAGCGGCTTCGGTCTCGGCTTTGAACGCGCTCTTATGTATTTAACGGGCGTTTCCAACATTCGCGACACCCTCTTATTCCCGAGAACGGTCGGTTCACTTTAATAAGCTTAAACGAGGGTGCAAAAGCACCCTCGTTTTGTTTTAAGGAAATCAAAATGAAAAGATTTTTAACTTTTTTACTTTGCTTTTTATTGCTTTTTTCCCTTGCCGCCTGCAAGAATGACTCGGATTATACTCCGCTAAACGAGGGAAAGGTTAGTGTGACGGTTAAGGCCGACACGCTTACCAAAAACGGCGTTACCCTTGTTATTAAAAACAACACCAAAGAGGAAGGTAATTACGGTTATCCCTTTCTTTTGGAAAAGCAGGAAAACGGAAAATGGCGCTTAATCAACGAAAATCAAGCCTTTATCCTCCCTTCCATTTTGCTGGAACCTAATAGCACAGCCGAACACACGGCTGTTTTTGACGGTCCCCTTTCAAAGGGAAAATACCGAATGATTAAAAGCTTTTATCTTGAAAGCGGCACCGTTACCACCCATTTGGAATTTGAGATAAAATAAAAAAGCGGGATTAACCCGCTTTTTTTAATGCAAAAATATGTAACCGAGGCCCATTAAAATGTAAAGAGGGCCGAAGCAATAAACCATAAACATTTCGGTGTGCGGCACCTTGGTCTGAAAACAGTCGGTAGCGGCAAAACATTCAAAAACATAGGCCGCCGCGCCGCAGAAATAGGCAATACCCTTAATTAAATATTGCACCTCGTGAATTGCAAAGGAAACCAAAAACAAAATTGCGGCAAGGGCAACAAAGATGTTTCTTAGCACAAGCAGAATATAGTCAATTTTAGGGTGCAGCTTGTGGGGCAGGTCCTGCCTGTCGGGAATGGTGGCATCAACCGTATGTTTAATTTGCTCAATGAGTTTTGGCATTTTTCATTCCTCCGAAATTAAAATTGGGGAAGATTATAAAAAATTTCAACATAATTCGCTCTACCCTATCTTAAACTAAATTTTTAAAAGTTCTGAAAAATCGTAAATGTAAAAATCGGCAATTTCCTTTATTTGCCTGACATATTCCTTTGAGGATTCATCATAAACACCGCAAAGGGTCATACCTGCCGCTTTGGCGGTTTGATTTGCGCCCAGGTTATCATCAAGAAACAAAACCTCGCTCACATTCTTGTTAAGTTTTTCCGCCGCCATTTTATAAATTTCGGGGTCAGCCTTGGTAGCGCCGAAATCATCGCAGGACCACACGTTGTCAAACAAATCGTAAAGCCCAAGCCTTTTAAGGCAGGCATCAAGGGTTATGTGAGGGCTGGCCGTTAAAACGTTAAGGCTTGCTCCCTGTTTTTTAAGTTCCCTTAAAACACGGGAAACGTTTTCTTTGGCAGGAATATGATAAAAATAGGCCTCCGCCAGATATTTTTTCATATCCTCCACAATTTCTAAAAGGCTCTTTTTAAGGCCCAGACTTATAAAATGTTCGGCGGTGCCCTTAACACCCAGAGGTGTTATAACACTAACGATATCCTTTTCGTAGGGAATGCCGTTTTCATCCAAAATGCGAAGCATTGATGCAACATAGGTGGGCATTGAATCAACAAGAGTGCCGTCAAAATCGAATAGATATGTATCCGTTTTATGCTTCATATTTAATTTCGCCTCTGATAATGGCCTTTTTAACCTCAAAATTCTCATCGGTTATGATAATATCGGCATCCTTGCCCTGTTCAAGAGAGCCCTTGCGGTGGGCCACGCCGATAACCGTGGCAGGGTTAAGGGATGCGCAGTTTACACACTCGTGAAGGGGAATTTTAGAGTTTCGATAAACGTTCATAACCCCCTTATTAAGGCGCAAAACACTGCCTGCAACCGTTCCGTTTTCCAAACGGCAAACGATATCGTTATAAATAATCTTTTCGCCGCCCAGGGTATATTCACCAAAGGGAAGCCCCCCTGCAGGCAGACAGTCGGTTATAAACACAAGCTTTCTCCCTTTGAGTTTCCACAACAAGTCGTAAAAGCATTTATCAACGTGGAAGGTGTCAACAATAAGTTCCACGCTCACGTCAGAATTAAGCGCCGCCGTCACAACACCGGGCGCCCTGTGAGAGAGGGGTGTCATTGCGTTAAAAAGGTGGGTAACGTGGCTGACACCTGCTTTAATACCGCCTATGGCCGTATCGTAATCCGCCGCGGTATGACCCATTGAAACGGTCACATCGGTATCCCGACAAATTTCACGAATGGCGGCAAAATCCTTTTCATCGGTTTCGGGGGCAAGGGTGATAATCTTGATTATGTCCGAATATTCCCGAGCAAACTCGGCATCGGGCTTTAAAATGTACTTTTCATTTTGCGCCCCCTTTTTGCTCTCATTTATAAAAGGTCCCTCGGCATGACAGCCCAAAATCTCACTGCCGTTCCAGCTTTTGCTCTTTTCCGCAAGGCGGCGGCAGGTCTCAAGAGCCTTTTTGATAACCCCCATATCAACCGTCATCGTTGTGGGTAAATAACCCGTAACACCGTTTGCCAAAAGACCTCTTGACATAATCTCAAGGCTTTCCTCCCGACCATCGCAGGTGTCTTTACCAAGATATCCGTGAATGTGAATGTCTATAAGCCCCGGAGAAATGAAACCGCCGGCGGCATCGATAATCTCGGCGTTATTTGGAACCTCATCGGTCTTAACAACGCCCTCGATAACATCGGAAAACAGCAACGCGCAGTTCTCCTTAATGCCATCCTTTAAAATGATTTTACCGTTAACAATCGCTTTCATCTTACCACCTAATTATATTTCAGTCCGCAATATTTCTAATGATTTCGTTCATCTTTTCCCATTTTGCTTCCATATCGGAGACAAGTTTAAACTGTGTGCGACATCTGTCAAGATTTTGAGTGTCATATTTGGTTTTAAAATAGGTGTCGCCCTCAAGATAGTCGGTTAAAAATCTCATTCCGCATTCCAAAGTCATCATTTTTGCGCCAACGGGCAAAAGCTTAATTTCCTCTTTTGTAAGAATTCCGCCGCAGCCCTTAATAAATCCCTTGGCGTAGGTTTCAAAAAGGTCAATATCCATCCATACCTTATTAAGGTCCTTTTCATCATCGGTGGCTGTTGAAGCGCCGAAACGAATGGAGTCGCCGAAATCATTAACCGAAAAACCCAGCATAATTGTGTCAAGGTCAATAACGCATAAGGCCTTCCTTGTTTTTGCATCCAGCATAACGTTGTTAAGTTTTGTATCGTTGTGGGTAACCCTTATGGGAAGCTTCCCTGCTTTATGGGCATCAAAAAGGGTGTGGCAAAATTCTTTTCTTGCCTTGACAAACTCTATTTCTTTTTCAACCGTTGCCGCCCTGCCTGATGAATCCTTTTTCAGGGCACTTAAAAACCTTTCATATCTATCGGGGGTGTTGTGAAAATCGGGTATTGTTTCAAAAAGCTGTTCCACGGGGAAATCCATAAGCTGCTTTTGAAACTCGCCGAATGCAATAGCCGACTGATAAAAATCCTCACTTGATTCGGGAGCCTCAAGACAAAGTGAATCCTCAACAAAATCATAAAGCCGCCAAAATCCGCCGAAATCATCTTCATAATAGGCGCCCCCGTTTTTGGTGCGCACAAGGGTTAAAACCCTTCTCTCATCATCGGTTTTGCTTTTTAAAAAGTCGGTAACAAGTTCAATATTGTGCATTACCTCTTGAGGATTTTTAAAAACGTTTGTGTTTATACGCTGTAAAATGTAACGCTTAATTTGGCCGTTTTCTTTCCTGCCTACAACAAGAAAGGTGTCGTTAATGTGTCCGTTTCCGTAGGGCTCACAGCTGTCAATGGTTGCAACCGTGTCAAATTCAGCCAATGCTTTAAGTATTCTTTTTAATTCTACCATAAAATCACCCGCTTTTGCTTTCTACCCTTATTTTATAATTTTTCGTAATTTTTTCTATAAAAAATACTGTATTTTTTTAGAAAAATATGATATAATTATCATAAAGTTAAGAATTATGGGAGAAAGCGATGGACACTTCACTAAATATTAACGATATCCTGCGCGAGTTTCATAAAATTTCAGGCTTCCGCGTTTCTATCCACGATACGGAGTTTAATGAAATATATGCTTATCCGAAAAGCCTGTCGCCATACTGCGCCACTATTCAAAGCGATGTCGGCAATAGGAAAGAATGTATTAAAAACGACCGTTTGGCCTTTCAAAAGGTTAAGGACACGGGCGAAATCGCCGTTTACCGTTGCGCCCACGGGCTGTTTGAAGCCGTTGCGCCCATTTATCATTACGATATCCTGTCGGGCTTTTTAATGATGGGGCAGGTTTGCGATGATAAGCAAAAGCACGCCGATGTTCTCACAAAATCCTTAAACAAGGTGACAAAAGACACCCAAAACTCAAAGGAAATCTTTTTTAGCATAAAAGAGGTGCCAAAAGAACTTTTTGATTCTTACATACTTATTATGCGGGTAATTGCCGAATATGTAACCAAGACCAACCGTTTGTTTTTTGGGAAAGAAAATCAGGCGCAGCTGGTTATGAAATTTATAAAACAAAACTACTCCTCAAAAATAACACTTTTTACCCTTTCAGAAAAATTTTCCTGCAGTCAGTCGATGCTTATAAAATGTTTTAAAAAGGAATACGGAACCACCATAATGAAAACGCTGATGGATATCCGTTTGCAAAAAGCGGCCGAAATTCTTAAAAGCAGTCGCCTTTCGGTTAAGGAAATAGCCAACGATTGTGGTTTTTCCGAACAAAATTACTTCTCGAAATCCTTTTCAAAAAAATACGGTTGCTCTCCCGTTGAATTCAGGAAAGCATCTTCAGCGCACAACTAAAGCAACCTACATAAATTCCACTCAGTTTTTCGCTGGAGTGGAATTTTTTATTATTCACATTTAAAGACGCCTCGCCTATTCCTTGTTTGCATCATCTGCAGCCTTGCAAATGAATGCGTTGGGCAGGTATCGGCCAAGACTGTTTTTGCTGGAAGGTCGGCTGATGGTTTTCCCTCTGTAATTCATAATTGAGGAACTTCCGCCGTCTAAATTCATTGCCTGATAGGCCTTGTGTCTGAGCATTATTTCAGCAAGGTCATCAACCGTGGCTCCAATGCTGTGGCCCACCTGGCGCCCATCAATTATCAGCATTAAAAATTCTCCGCTTAAAGTCTGAGCAACGGCGCTTCTAGGCTGTAGACCA
>JAZSBX010000125.1:0-2415 GCA_045602605.1 Acutalibacteraceae bacterium | reverse complement strand
AACCTTTCCTGTTACTTCTCCCGATAAACGCATCTATATTATATTTATCTTATTATATGCTTCTTATTCTTTTTTGTCCAGCATTATTTTACATTCTTTAAAAATTCGCCGTTTTGAACCAGGTACACGGCGCCCGAAACGGCGCAGAGCACGGTGGAAATCCACAGCGCCGCAGAGGACGCCATAAATAGGATTGCATTTAAAACGGGGAATATGGGAAACAGCTCGGCAAAGGCCATCACGGTTATGGTAAAAATGATTGCCACCATTTGGCTCACGGTTTTTGCCTTGCCCCAAATGTTTGCGGCAATAACCTTGCCTCCGCCCGATGCCGCCACCAGCCTTATCGAGGTGACAAGGAATTCTCTCAGTAGCACGATAAATACAATCCACACCATTCCGAAAAAGCCTTCACCCTCATTTAAAAAGGCCAAAAACGCGGCGGTGGTGAGCATCTTGTCGGCCACGGGGTCCAAAAATTTGCCGAAATCGGTAACAATACCCTGCTCTCTTGCAATTTTGCCGTCAAAAAGGTCGGTTAAAGCGGCGGCAATGAAAACGGCAAGGGCAACAAGGTAGTGGCCCTTGAATTCCAGCAACATAAAAAGCAAAAACACGGGTGTTGCAATTATTCTTGTAACGGTTAGTTTATTAGGCAGGTTCATTCACTTTTTCTCCCAACAAGTCGTATTCCATACAGTCGTTAATCTGCACCCTTACAAAATCGCCGATTTTAAGAGGCGAGTCGCTTAAAAAGAACACCTTTGAGTCAATTTCGGGGGCATCGGCCTCACTTCGACCGAAATAGCAACGAATGTAGCTGTCGTAACCCTCAATTAGAACGGTCACGGTTTTGCCGATTTTTTCCTGATTTTTTTCGGTGGCAACGGTAAGCTGGTCGGCCATAATCAGTTCCATTCTGTCCTGCTTTGTCTGGGCATCAACCTGATTTTCAAATTCTGCGGCAGGGGTGTCCTCCTCGGCAGAATAGGCAAAACAGCCGAGGCGGTCAAACCGCATTTCCTTAATGAAAGCGTGAAGCTCCTCAAACTGCTCATCGGTTTCCCCGGGGAAACCTGTTATAAAGGTGGTGCGAAGGGTAACATCGGGAATTTCGCTTCTTATTTTGTTAAGAAGTTTTCTTATGCTTTCCTCGTTTCCCTTTCGGTTCATTCGCCTTAAAATTTCACCGTTTATGTGCTGCAGGGGAATGTCAAAATATTTTATAAGCTTATCATTTTCCCGAACAGTTTTAATAAGCTCATCGGTTATCTTTTCGGGGTAGGTGTAAAGGGTTCTAATCCACTTTATTTCGGGGATTTTTGAAAGCTCATTTAAAAGTTCAGCAAGTTTTGGCTCGCCGTACAAATCAGTGCCGTAGGCGGTGGTGTCCTGCGCCACCACAATAAGCTCTTTAACACCCTTTTCGGCAAGGGTTTTCGCCTCTAAAACAATGTCTTCAATTTTTCTTGAGCGCATTTTTCCTCTTATCATAGGAATGGCGCAGTAGGTGCAACGGTTGTTGCAGCCCTCGGCAATTTTTATATAAGCGCTAAATGGGTAGCCGCCTAAAATTCTCGGTGTGTTAAGGTCTAAATCCTCCTTTGCGCCGTAGGAATTCTTTGCCTTGCCGTCAAGGGCCTCGCGAACAAGCCTTGCTATGTCTTTATTTGAGCCGATGCCCACCACAAGGTCGGCTTCGGGAATTTCCTTTGTTATATCATCGCGGTAGCGTTCAGCAAGACAGCCCGTTACGATAACCGCCTTGCAGTTGCCCTCTTTTTTATACTGCGCGGCCTCTAAAATGTTTTCAATGGCCTCGCTTTTGGCCTCCTCAATAAAGCCGCAGGTGTTAACGATGATAGCATCGGCTTCGGCCTCACCCCCCGTAATTTCAAAGCCTGCCTGCTTTAAAAGGTGGAGCATCATTTCGGCATCAACCTGATTTTTGGGGCATCCTAAAGACACCACTGCTATTTTTTCAGCCATTACATTTCCTCACATTCATAAAGGGCATCGGAATAGTTTTTTAAAGCCGCCTTAATATCTGAAAACCTAAACCCTTTTCGCATAAGGGCGGCCACGGTGCGGCGAAGGTTATCCTCATCCCCCACCTTGTTTTTGTATTTTTTCTCAATAAGGGCCTGAATTTGCGCCGTTTCATCGGTGGCGTTCTCATTTAAAACCGCCCTTGCCAGCTCTCGTGGAATACCCTTTAGAATGAGCCTTTGCTCACATTCCCTTTTTGAGCGATTTTCCTTTAAATAGTTTTCGGCAAGGCGGTGGGCCAAGGCCTCATCATTTAAAAGTCCGCTTTCCTTAAGGCGGCAAACCGCGCGTTCTGATATTTCCTTTTTAAAGCCTGCCCTTTTCAGTTTATCCAAAAGGGCTTTTTCGCTGTGGTCGGAACGTGAC
>JAZSBX010000124.1:0-12269 GCA_045602605.1 Acutalibacteraceae bacterium | reverse complement strand
ACAGAATACGATGCCTAAAATTCATTTGAGCGAAATGCTGCCTGTTACTGAGGAAATGCTGAGTGGAGATGGTCAGGACACCTTCGTTCCCGAGGGAGTAAGCATGCGGCCCGTTATTGTGGGCGGCAGGGACAGTGTCACCATTAAAAGGCCCGAGGGACGACTTCAAAAATATGACGCCTGCCTTTACCGCAGGGGAAACGGCGACTTGGTGCTTCACAGAGTTGTAAAGGTTACACCCCATAGTTACGTAATGTCGGGGGATAGTCAGTTTGCAAAGGAAAAGGGAATTAAACACGAACAAATTATCGGAGTTTTAGTTTCGGTTAACAAAAACGGCAGGGAAATTGAATGCGGCAGTTTTTTCTTTAAACTTTACGTTTTTCTCATAAGCAATCCATTTTCTAAATTTGTTAAAAAGAATTGGGCGAGGGTCAGAAATCGCCTTTTGAAAATAAAAAATAAAGTTATTGGAGATAAAAATGAAGATTGATTGGAAAACCTGTTTCAGGGTTGGGGTTACAGCGCTTATCTTTTATTTGTGCATTTCCTTTTTGCCGGGGCTTGGCAACATTTTAGTTAAGATTTTAGGCGCCGCTTCACCCATTTTTATCGGTTGTGGAATTGCCTTTGTCGTTAACATATTAATGAACTTTTACGAGCGACATATTTTCAAAAGCCCGGAAAAGAAATTCATTATAACCATTAAACGCCCCGTTTCTATTTTGCTTGCATTCTTAACCCTTGCGGCAATTATTGCGATTGTTTTATGGCTGATTTTACCTCAACTTATTTCGGCAATCGAAATGTTAATTCAGCAACTGCCCACAGCCCTGAACAATATCATAACGTGGTTTGATGAAACCGAAATTCTTTCCGATGAGACTATCGGTGTGCTTTCGGGCATTGATTTCAAGACCCAAATTGACAAGATTGTTTCGGCAGTTACAGGCGGTTTTGGTGACGTTTTAGGCGTTGCAGTTAACGTTGTGACCTCGGTTTTCTCAGGCGTTGTTACCGCATTTTTAAGCATTATTTTCTCAATTTACATTTTGTTTTCAAAGGAAAAGCTGGGTCAGCAAATAAAACGCACTATGGGAATTTATCTTAAAAGCGCCTGGTTTGACAAAATTCAGTATGTTTTAAGCATTGCCCAAAAGTGTTTTCACAACTATATTTCGGGTCAGTGCATTGAGGCACTGATTTTGGGCGTTTTGTGTATGGTGGGAATGTTTATTTTAAGGCTTCCTTACGCTCCTATGGTAAGCGCGCTCATTGCTTTTACCGCTCTTATCCCCATTGCAGGTGCCTACATTGGTGCCATTGTCGGCGCCTTCTTAATCTTAATGGTTTCCCCCATAAAGGCGCTCATATTCCTCATTTTCATCATTGTTTTGCAACAAATTGAGGGTAATCTTATTTATCCCAAGGTTGTGGGTTCGAAAATGGGGCTTCCTGCAATTTGGGTTCTTGCCGCAGTTACTATCGGCGGTGGAATAATGGGTGTTCTCGGTATGCTTCTCGGTGTTCCCACGGCTGCAACGATTTATTACATTGTGCAGGAAGATGTGAGAAAGAAAACAAAAGCGCAGTAGAATAACAAAATAAAACATCCTTTCATACCTTGGTATGAGAGGGTGTTTTTTTATGACTGAAAAATCAATTGAAGATTACAAAAATGAAATGCTTAAAATGTATTCAAAAAGTGTTATGGCAGCCGCCCCATTGCCGCAATATCCTACCGATGACAGCAATTCGGGGCAGGGAAACCTTATTGTGATTTTAACCACAGCAAGAGGGGCTTTTCCCTTAAGCGGCGGTGAGGTAAGGGTTTATGAAAGCCAAAGCGGCGCCCTTGTTTCAACGCTTAGGACCGATGAAAACGGTCACACGGCCGTTTTGCCTCTTCCTGCTCCGCGCCGTATTTTGTCGGAGTCTCCAAGTGAGAGCGGTGCCGCCATCTTCGGCCTTTATGATATTGAGGCTGCAAGGCCCGATTTTAAAACCACAAGAATAAATTCGTTACCGATTTTTGATGGCGTTACCTCACTTCAAACCATTGATATGCTGTCAAATTCTGCGGCAAACGGAAGCAGCGGCACCAGTTACGACACACAAAACACATATGAGCTTTGAGGTGATAAAATGATTTTAAACCCTAAAATTCCCGATGAGATAACGGTGCACTTAGGCACTCCCGACAGTCAGGCCGAAAATATAACGGTATCTTTTCCCGAATATATAAAAAACGTGGCATCCAGCGAAATTTATCCCACCTGGCCCGAAAATTCGCTCAGAGCTAATATTTATGCAATTATTTCCTTTGCCCTTAACCGAATTTACACCGAGTGGTATCCTTCGCGCGGCTACGATTTTGATATAACCAACACAACAGCCTTTGACCAGGCTTTTGTTAAGGATAGAAGTGTTTTTGAAAACATATCCCAAATTGTTGATGAGATTTTTGACAGCTATGTTGTGCGCCAGGGTTCGGTTGAACCGCTTTTCACACAGTTTTGCAACGGCACCACCTCAACCTGTGACGGTCTTTCCCAGTGGGGCACCGTAACCCTTGCCGAGCAGGGACTTACTCCTTACGCCATTTTGCAAAATTATTACGGCAACGATATAAACATTGTAGAAAACGTTCCCGTGGTCAATATTGATTCATCCTATCCCGGAACTCCGTTAAGACTTGGAGATGCGGGAAACGATGTCAGCATTTTGCAGGTGCAACTAAATGCAATTGCCCGAAACTATCCCGCAATCCCGAAAATCAGCGAGCTAAACGGAATTTTCAACGTGCAAACCGAAAACGCCGTGCGAAAATTTCAAGAGGTCTTTTTTTTGCCCGTTACAGGTGTGGTGGATTCCGCCACCTGGTATAAAATTAAGCGGTATTACGTGGGTGTAAAACGGCTGGCCGAACTCGATAGCCTCGGTGTCACCATAGAGGAAGCAAGCGTTCCCTTTGGCAGTGATATTAAAACGGGTGACAGCGGCATAGAGGTTACAACGCTGCAGTATTACCTTAATGTTATTGCATATTTTAATCCGTCCCTTAATGTGTTTCCCATTGACTCGGTCTTTGGGGTGAACACCGAAAATGCTGTGCGCAATTTTCAAACCTTTTACGGTCTTAACGCCACAGGTGTTGTGGATGAAGCAACCTGGAACAAACTGCGCTCGGTTTATAACGACACAAAAGCCTCACTGCCTGCCGATTACAGCAGTGGTCTTGCCAAGGCATATCCCGGTTACTTTTTATCCGAAGGCCTGCAAAATGAAGACGTGAGAGATTTGCAAACCTATCTATCCTTTATTGCCGACAACATTCCGCAAATCCCTAAAATCACGGTTGACGGAATTTTCGGTCCTGCAACGGCCGAGGCGGTGAGAACCTTTCAAAGCCTTTACGGTCTTGACCCAACGGGTGCTGTAGGCCCTGTTACCTGGTTTTACATTGGAAATGAGTACGACTTTTTAAAAGGACAGCCGCAAGGATAAGAATAAGGGCAAAAACGGCAACCACCCAATTTAAAAGAGTTACAAAATTTATAAGTGTCGAGCTTAAAATTATTGCAATGAAAAGGATTACTGATAAAACAGCGCAAAGATGTTTTACAGGTTTTTTAAAGGCACGCTTTAAAATTTCTTTTACACAAATAAGGCAAACCGAGCATTTTATAAGGGCGCCGAAAAAGAAAATAATATATGCAAGCCCTTCGAGGCGGCTGAATTTAAGCCCCAAAGAAACAGTATCCAAAACCGATAAAAAGGCAAAATCAAGGCTTGCACCATAAGAGAAGCCGAAAATTAAAATAACCTGTAAAAGGGGAAGCAAAATCAGTAAAATCGCGAAAAGCATTCCAAGGGCAACACCCTTTGGAGTGCTTTTTTCAGGTTTTATAATAAATGATAAAAGCAGTTTTGGAGCGATGCATTTTGAAAAAAAGAAAAGGCTACTGATAAGAACACCTGAAAATTTAAGTTCCTTTAAGTTGTTAAGGTTAAACTGATTTGCCGAAAGCAGGAAAAGCACCAGCTGTGAAAAAACAACAAGCACTAAAAAGATTAGGCTGATTTTAAAGATAACCTGCTTTTTTGCCCTTAACAGCAAAAAAACAAGAAAGGAAAAAATAAGAGAAAAAATGAAATAGTTTTCGCTGTTTAAAATTTTCTTGTTTGCAACAAGGGAAAAATCTCCCGCCGAATTTACGGCGCAAATCAGCGCAAAAAGGCATAAAAAAACGGCCGCAATTTTCCCTGTTTTTTCATAAGAAAAGATTATATTTTCAAAATTTCTGAACACAGGCAACAGTATAAAACCAACGGCAAAACTTAAAATCAGTCCTAAAACAGCGCCGCCACCCGTGGTTTTCGGTAAAAAAACGGTGGCGCTTGAAAGAACGAAAAGGGCCGTAAGCGAGCAGGTTAGTTTTGTAGAAATAGAGTTATTCATTGCTTTGCCCCTTTAAAAAATAGTTATCATCTTTGGTCTCGAAAAACGGTAGGTTGAGGTTTTTACCACCGTGCATCGCATTTAAAACCGAATAAAGATTACAGTTTAAAAGTTCAGAATCCTTTTGATGCATAATAAGAATTTTAACGGCATCGTAACCCACAGCCTGACCTGTTTGGCTTTTAAGCTGCAGCATTTTTTCGCCACTGACGCTTGAAACAATTTTTGTGTTTTGGCTTAAATTATGTGCATCTCTTAAATATATAAGGGTTTCATATAACAATGCCTCATTTACACCGTCTCCCTTAACAATAAGGGCGCAATGTTCGGCAGAAAGCTTGTTACCAAGGGATTTTTGAAGGGATAAAAATGCGCTTTCGCAGTCCTTTTCGCTTGTTTTTAAAATCTTTTTTGAATATTCGAGTCCACTGTCGGACGCCCAGGTATCCACCGTTTCGAGGGTTAAAAGAACACCTTTTTTGGCAGGGTCAATACCGATTGCCGAAATAATAACCGTTTGCTCGGGCTCGAAATACAGCTGATTACAGCCGCATAGAAAAATCGAAAGCAAAGCAATAATTAGCAGTATTTTCTTCACTTATTACCCTTCCTTTTTTTGTTTTTGCTCAATTTCACGGGTCGGGTTATCATATTCCGCCAGGAAACCCTTATCAGCGTGTCCTTAAGGCTTTGAAACTTCGGGTTTATGATGGATGAGGTGTAATCCACGGTAAAGGATGAAAGGGATAAAATGTGAATAAGCAAAACCACAATGCCTGCAAAAAAGCCTAAAAGCCCTAAATAATGGGCAAGTATAACAAAACCGAGGCGGGAAAAGAAAACCACCCCTTTGAGTTTTGGAAGCATTAGACCTGCAATGCCTGAAAGAGCAATGATAATGAGCATTGGCGCGCTTACAATTCTCGCTTCCACCGCCGCCTGACCAACAACAAGGCCACCCACAATGCTCAACGCGTGACCCACACCCTGCGGCATTCGAAGTCCCGTTTCTTTTAAAATTTCAAAAATCAATATCAGTAGTACACACTCAACAAGCGAGGAAAGGGGGACCGAGTTTCTGGCTGAACAAACGCTTATTAAAAAGGAGGTAGGCAGCAGGTCGGTGTGATGGGTTATAAGGCTTAAAAACACGGCGGGAACACTTATTGCCAACACAAAACAAAGGTAGCGCAGCAGGCGACCGAAAGAGCCTAGAAAATGGTTTGTATAATAATCATCATCCGCCTGAAAATTCTCGCTGAAAAGGTAGGGGAGAGTGAGCACTACGGGTGTGCCGTCCACCATAACGGCAATTCTTCCTTCAAGAATTCTGGCAACGGCAACATCGGGGCGCTCGGTGCTACCCACCGTTTTAAGAAGGGAGTGAGGATGCTCGTTTATTAGTTCGTTAATATAATTGCTGTCTAAAACCCCATCAATATCAATTTTTTTAAGCCTTTGTTTAAGGGTGTTAAGGGCGCTTTTATTAACAACTGAATCAAGGTAGCAGATAAAAACACCCGTGTCGGTACGCCGCCCAACCGTCAGGGTTTCAACGCAAAAGTCGGGTGTTGGCAGTCTACGGCGAAGCAGGGCCACGTTGAGCATTACAGCTTCCTCAAAGCCTTCGCGGGGTCCCTGTAAAACCCGTTCGTTTTCAGGCTCGCTGATACCCCTTGTGCGCCAGCCTTTTGTGTTGATGCTCAGTCCCTCATTTGAGCCGTCAAAAAGCACAACGGTGTCGCCGTAAAGCAGGTTTCGAAGTAAGGGAGCCACAGTGTTGTGCTTTTTAACCTCGGCGGCAAAAAGTACACGCCTTGTTATAAAATCGGCAATGCTTTCCTTTTCAGCGTTACATTCGCAAAGGAGCAGGGGCTTAACAATGGATTCATTTAAAACAAGGGTGTTTATCATTGAATCCATAAAGAAAACGGCAGCGCGAATGGGATGAGAACCGCCCGTTTCAATTTCCCTTACACGCAGAATGTCATCCTTTTTAAAAATCTCCTTAATAAGTGTAAGGTTTTCATCAAGTTTGGATTTTAAAAATGTGTTTTCAAAGTTTTTAAGTAATTTTTCCGTTTTTCAGCACCGCCTTTTTGAAGTATTATTTCCAAAAAAGGCAAAAAAATAACTCCGCAAAAATTGCGGAGTTTAAAATCGGGTTTTAAATTAGTCGTTTTTGGAAACGGGCATCTGCTGTTTTAAAGCGGCGCGGGTCTTTCTAACCTCACCAAGATTTGCGGTGAGACCTTCATCGGCGCGGCGCATAATGTCATCAACAAAATCCTGAGCTGCCTTTTTCATTTCGCGGGTCTTTGCCTGAGCATTAGCAATGGTTTCGCTTGCCTTTGCCTGAGCTAACTTTGTAATTTCCTCCTGTGCTACCATTGCTTTTGCGCGCTCCTCTGCGGCGTTGATGATGCCATCGGCTTCACGCTTTGCATTAGTGATGATTTCAGCGCGGTCGGCAACGATGCCGCGAGCCTGTTTGATTTCGCTGGGGATATTAAGACGGATATCGTCAATAACTGCGCGGATTTGCTCAATGTCAACGATAGTCTTTTTACCGGGGATTTTAACGCCGCTGTCAAGCACCTCGTCAAACTGTTCTAATAATTCTTCTACGGTCATTTTATATTCATCCTTTCTTTTTACTTAGTCGCTTTAAAATGTCTTTATGTATAACACTCGGAACAAAGCCCGAAATGTCACCATCCATACTTGCAATTTGCTTAACCATGCTGGAGCTTAAATACATATTTTCAGCCGCTGTGGTTATGAAAACCGTTTCAATGTCGGGGTTTAGTTTTTTGTTGGCAAGCGCCATCTGAAATTCATATTCAAAGTCGGACATTGCCCGCAAACCCTTCAGAATGATTTTGGCGCCGTGTTTTTTTGCATAATCCGCCAAAAGACCGTCATAAGCGTCAACCTCAACGTTGTTAAGGCCTGCGGCTTTAATGGTTTTTTTAAGAAGCTCGGCGCGCTCTTCCGGGGAGAAGGAATAGGTTTTGTTCGCATTCTTTAAAATTACCACAATAACCTTTTCAAACATTCCCGAAGCGCGGGAAATAACATCGAGATGACCAAGGGTTACGGGGTCAAAACTGCCCGGACAAATGGCTAAGGATTTATTCATTTTCCTTCCTCCTGTAAGCCGAGATAACAATTTTGCCGTAATTATATTTTTTATAACAGTAAAAATCATTGACAGTATCAGGCAATGAAATTTCCTTTGGATGTTCGCAAAGAATTTTGCCAAAGGCACTCATAACCTGACAGGTTTTTGAAAGAGCATCGGTGATTAGCCCTTCATAATAGGGAGGGTCTAAAAAAGCGATATCAAAGGTGTCAGAGCAGGTGGCAAGGAATGAAGCGAAGTCAGAGCAAACAACCTTTGCGCTGTTTTCAAGACCTGTTGCCGCAAGGTTTTCCTTAACGGTTTTAAGATGAACTGCAGCGTTGTCCACAAAGGTGGCGCTTTCAGCGCCGCGGCTTAACGCCTCAATTCCCATTTGACCGCAGCCTGCGAACAAATCCAGAAAACGGCGACCTTCCAAATCAAACTGAATGGAACTGAAAATTGCCTCTTTAACCTTTTCGGCTGTTGGGCGAACATCGAGCCCCGGAAGGCTGGCGATTTTTCTGCCTCCCGCAATACCTGCAATAACTCTCACTTAAAATCACCTAGGGTAGAGTGAATAATCCAAACTCTGTTTTTAAAAGGCGGATTTTCGCTCATGCTTTGTTAAAATACTCGTTAATCCTATTACATTATCCCATTAAAGAGGGTGTTTTGTCAACCTTTTTATTTAATGGCGTTTGTGGTGGTGTCCTTCTGAATAACATCATGGGCGCCACCCTCAATGATGCTTGTTGCGGAAACAAGGGTTAATTTTGCCTTTTTCTGAAGTTCGGGAATGGTCAAAGCGCCGCAGTTACACATTGTGGAACGCACCTTGCTTAAGGAAAGACCTACGTTGTCCTTAAGTGTTCCGGCATAGGGAACATAGGAGTCAACGCCCTCGTCAAAAGAAAGTTTCTTATCGCCGCCAAGGTCATAACGTTGCCAGTTTCTGGCCCTGTTGGAGCCTTCACCCCAATATTCCTTATAGTAGTTTCCGTTAATGGCAATTTTGCTTGTGGGGCTTTCATCAAATCTTGCAAAGTAGCGGCCGAGCATAAGGAAGTCGGCGCCCATTGCAAGGGCCAGTGTCATATGGTGGTCGTGAACGATGCCGCCGTCTGAACAAACGGGAACGTAAATACCTGTTTTCTCATAATATTCATCTCTTGCGGCGCAAACATCAATAAGCGCCGTAGCCTGTCCGCGGCCAATACCTTTGGTTTCACGGGTGATACAAATAGAGCCGCCGCCGATACCAACCTTAACAAAGTCGGCGCCGCATTCGGCAAGGAACAAAAAGCCTTCCTTATCAACAACATTACCTGCGCCGATTTTAACGGTGTCACCGTATTTTTCTCTTACAAACTGTAAGGTGCGCTTTTGCCACTCGCTGAAACCTTCAGAGGAGTCGATGCAAAGAACATCGGCGCCTGCTTCAACAAGGGCGGGAATTCTTTGCTCGTAGTCACGGGTATTAATACCTGCGCCAACGATGTAACGCTTATCGGCATCAAGCAGTTCGTTGGGGTTTTCCTTGTGGGAATCATAGTCCTTTCTGAAAACAATGTATAAAAGGTTGCCGTTATCATCAACAATGGGAAGGGCGTTTAATTTGTTATCCCAAATAATGTTGTTGGCTTCCTTTAGTGTGGTGTTTTTGTCGCCGCAAATAAGGTCGGCAAAAGGTGTCATAAATTCGCTCACCTTTGTGTCCAGTGACATTCTGCTTACCCTGTAATCGCGGCTGGTAACAATACCCATAAGTTTACCCGTTGCGGTGCCATCGGCAGTAACGGCAACGGTGGAGTGACCTGTGCGCTCCTTAAGCTTTAAAATGTCAGCCAGAGTTTGCTCGGGGCGAATGTTTGAATCACTTACAACGAAGCCTGCCTTAAAGTTCTTTGCGCGGGCAACCATTGCGGCCTCATCCTCAATAGACTGTGAGCCGAAGATAAAGGACACGCCGCCCTCTTTTGCCAAAGCAACAGCAAGCTTTTCACCCGAAACCGACTGCATAATTGCAGAGGTCATGGGAATGTTCATTTCGATTGCGGGCTTTTCACCCTTTTTAAACTTAACAAGAGGAGTTTTTAAACTCACGTTTGCGGGAATGCACTCGGCAGAAGAATAACCGGGCACCAAAAGATATTCATTAAAAGTGTGTGAAACGTCATTGAAATAGTAAGCCATAAAAATACCTCTCCATTTTAATTTATATTTCATATATTATATTATTTTTAGCATTTAAAGTCAACAAAAAGGTGCAAAAAAATCGTTTTTTTGAAATGAAAAAGCGCCAAAATTATAAATTTCGGCGCTTTTTGTTTAAATTATTTCATTCTTTTTAAAAGTTCGTTGTGGGAAATCATATTTTCGGCCTTTGAAAGGTCAAGTTCTTTGCCCAAAACTTTTGCGTTTTTGACAAGAGGCTTTGTAACGGTGTATTCCGCCTTACCGGGGCAAATGGGATAAAGACCAAGGCTTGCAAAAATATACCAGGCTGCGGTGGAACCGTTGTCCTCATCTCCCGGGAAGCCGTCATCATTTGCCGAAAAGCCTTCGGCGCAAATTCTGTCTATCCAGTAGCTTGCTTTTTCGGGCTGGCCTAAATAGGCGTACATAAAAGGAATGTGGAAGGAGGGCTGGTTCGAAATGGCGCACTGACCCCAGTTGTCATCCGACATTTCATTCATTTCGTGAATTTCAAAGCCGTAACCACCCACTAAATATTCGGGTTTTGTGGCAAAGAACTCATCAAGTTTTTCAATTAACGCTTGTTTGGAGCCGTGGAGTTCTGCAAGTCCCTCAATGTCGTGCTGAACGGCAAAGCTTGTTTGCCAGGCGGCGGCTTCGGTGTAATCTCCACCCCAGGAAATGGGGGAGAATTCTGTGTTTCTGAAATTGCCTGCCGAGTCCTTGGCGCGCATAAAGCCATAGCGTTTATCAAAAAGGTTGGCATATCTTTTTGACCTTTCAAGGTACATCGCTTTTTTATCATCGTAACCCAGCTTTTGGGCAACAACCGAAAGACAGTAATCAAAATAAGCGGCATCAAGGGTCAGGTTAACGCTCTCGTTAAAGGCATCAAAGGGAACAAAGCCAAGCTCTAAATATTTACTGCAACCGTCTCGGCCGTAACCGTTAATGGGGCAGTCGTTGTTGGCATGCTTCTCCATACCCTCAAAGGCTATTTTAAGCCAATTTTCATCAAGCATATTTTTAACTGCGGCATCGGCAATAATGGCATCAATTCCGGTTGAAGGCATACATTTTTTTGCCGTTCCTGCAGTCCAGCAGGGGAGCCAACCGCCATCAAGATACTCCTGAACGAAGGAGATAAGCATTTCCTTGCATTCTTTTGGGGCAACAAGGGTTAAAAGTGCAAAAACCGTTCGATAGGTGTCCCAGAAGCCGTTGTCGGTGTAGCGGTAGCCCGCTAGCACCTTATCGGCACAGGGGGAATAGTGAACGGGCTCACCATTGCCCGAAATTTCATAGGCCTTGTGGGGGAAAAGGAAGACTCTGTAAAGACAACTGTAAAAGGTTTTAAGCCTTTCCTCATCGGCATCCACCGTAATGCGGCCTAAATATTCCTCCCAAATGGCGGCGTTCTTTTGCTTAAGGTCATCAAAATCCTTGTAATCGCTGTCATTTTTAAGGTTGGTTAAGGCCTGCTCATAACTTATGAACGAGGTGGCCATTTTAATTTCGGTGGTCTTTTTGGCAAGTGCCAAATGTAGCGCAACCCTTTGACCGCTGATTTCGGTTGCCTTTGTTTTGGACAAATCGTTCATCTGCTCGGCAAGGGTGTTTTCGGCATCAACTGCGCCGTTTTCAAATTCAAAAACGAAATATGCCTTTAATTTACCTGCATCGCTTGATTCCAAGGTGTCGCAGGTTGTTGAAACAAACAGCCTATTACATTCCTTGCAGTATCTGAATTCGTTTTCGCCGCTAACGGGGTAAACAGAGAAATAGCGGTCAAAATCCTTGTGAAATGCTAATCTTATGCATGCGCCGTATTCGGTGGGGGTCAGCTCATAATCACAAAAACTGCGCTTTAAATAGTAGTGCATATAATGTGGCTGTAAGGTGGCTGCCCTCGGGTCAATTCCCGACCAGATGCGATAGTTATCGGCGGTGGGATTTTGAATTTGAGGGTGCATGACAATGGCACCGTGTTCTCCAATCCAGGGGGAGGGCTGGTGGGTTAAGCGAAAGCCCTCAAAGGAGTGGTCAGCAGGGTGATAAAACCAACTGCCGCGTGAAGCATTGGTTTGCGGCACAAAGGAAGCAAAGCCAAAGGGACGCTGAACAAGAGGCAGCGTGTTTCCGTTGGAAAAACGCATAACCGAATCGGCACCCTGTTTTATGTTTACGTAATCAATTAAACCCATAAAAATCCTCCTAGCCAAAGCGTTTAAACTCGAATCAGATTTTGAAACAAGTATTTTATGCTGTGACTGTGTTAAAATACTCGTAAATCCGTTAGGATTTACTGCGTTTTATGCCTTGCACACCAAAAAATCCTTTATTTACAAAATTCTGCGACCTTAAAGGTGCGGTTTTTTGTGTGGATTTTGGTGAAGACAAGCGCATAAGGCTAACGCCTATGCGTGCGAATAAGCCGAAAGCCGCCTAAAAACCACCCTTTAAGGCTGGTTCGAGTCCTGTCAC
>JAZSBX010000123.1:0-6175 GCA_045602605.1 Acutalibacteraceae bacterium | reverse complement strand
GTGTTAGATTAGTTCTTGACTTTTCGGCTCTTTATGTTAAAATTTACTATATTATTATTTTATATATAAGAGGGGGTAAAATGTCTATGGGTAAGGTTTTCGCCGTCACCTCAGGTAAGGGGGGCGTTGGAAAATCCTCATTCAGTTCAGGCCTTGCCTGTGCCTTTGCCATAAGTAAAAGCGTTTTGCTTGTGGATATGGATGCAGGGCTTCGCTGTCTTGATTTAATGCTGGGCGTAAGCGAAGAGTTGGTTTTTGATTTAAGCGATGTTTTACTCGGGACACCTCTTGAAGACAGCGTTTGCAAGGTTCAGGATAAAAATTTTAAAACCCTCCACCTTCTTGCCGCCCCCACCGACACAAATAAAATTGACGTCTTCTCCTTTGCCGCCTTTGCAAAAGAGGCTGCCGAGCTTTATGACATTGTAATTTTCGACTTCCCTGCAGGCGTTGATTTTTCCCTTGCCTCCGCGCTACCGAAGGAAACGCTGCACCTCATTGTTGTTAACCCCGATGTGGTTTGCATTCGTGATGCGGCAAGCGTTGGAGAAAGAATTTCAGAATTCTCTGATAACGTGAGGATGATTTTAAACAAATTCAACCTTAAACTCGTTCGAAGCGGTGTTTATAAAAACATCGATGATTCCATTGATAAGACGGGGATTCAGCTCGCAGGCATCGTTCCTTTTTGTGAGCATTTAGCCTGTGCGGTTGCAGTCGGCCGTCCTGTAAATAAAGGTAGTGCTTTTAAAGCCCTTAAGCGCATTTCAAGGCGTTTAGACGGTGAAAAGGTACGCCTGCCCAAACCCAAGAAAATCTAGCGCAATTTAAAAGAAAGGAAACCAAAATGAACATTGCACTCATAGCACACGACGCGAAAAAGGAACTTATGGTTCAGTTTTGTATTGCTTACTGCGGTATTTTAAGCCGTCACAACCTGCTTGCAACGGGCACAACGGGTAAAACCGTGTCTGAAGCAACGGGCCTTGAAATCGCCCGCTTCCTCGCAGGCGCGCAGGGCGGCACACAGCAAATTGCATCACGCATTGCCTGTGGTGAAATCGACCTGCTTCTTCTTTTCCGCGACCCTTTAAATCCCCGTCCCAACGACCCTGACGTTCAGGTGCTTTTACACCTTTGCGATGTTCACAACATTCCTGTTGCCACCAATATTGCCACGGCCGAGGTGTTAATTCACGGTCTTGAACGCGGCGACCTTGACTGGCGCGACATTCTGCGCAGTAACTAATTTTAAAATGAAATTCGGTCCGACTCTGATTTTTAAGTGGAGTCGGACAGTGTTATGAATAGGGAGTGAAATTTATGGCTGAAATCAACCGTGCCGTTAAAGGCACCTGCGATATTTTGCCTGATGACAGTTATAAATGGCAAGAGGTTGAAAGGTTTATGCTTGAAACCTCTCGTCTTTACGGCTTTAAGGAAATCCGTGTGCCCGTTTTTGAGCACACCGAGGTTTTTAACCGCAGCGTTGGTGACACCACCGATGTGGTTCAAAAAGAAATGTACACCTTTGATGACAAGGGCGGCCGTTCAATTACACTTCGGCCGGAACTGACCGCAGGCGTTGTAAGAAGCGCCGTTGAAAAGGGCCTTGTTAACGGCGCGCTTCCCCTTAAGATTTGCTACATAGGTGGCTGTTACCGTTACGAAAAGCCTCAAGCAGGTCGACTTCGTGAGTTCCACCAATTCGGTGTTGAATGCTTTGGCGCAGGCGAGCCTGCCGCCGATGCCGAGGTTATTGCCCTTGCAAAAAGCGTTTTAAGCGGTCTTGGAATTTCAAAGCTCTCTTTACAAATCAACTCCATCGGCTGTCCTGAATGCCGAAGGAAATATCACGCCGCTTTAAAAGAATTTTTCGAGTCTCAAAAGGACAACCTTTGTGAGACCTGCAAAGATAGACTTGACCGCAATCCTATGCGTATTTTAGACTGTAAATCTCCCGTTTGCAGTGAAATCGCAAAGAATGCCCCCGTTATGCTCGATTACCTTTGCGATGAATGTGCAGAGCATTTTAACGGTGTAAAAGCGCACCTTAACGCAATGGGAATTGAATATTCGGTTAACCCTCACATTGTAAGAGGCCTTGATTACTACACAAGAACTGTTTTTGAATTCGTTTCAAACTCAATCGGCGCCCAAGGCACCGTTTGCGGCGGCGGCCGCTATGACGGTCTTGTTTCCCAAATGGGCGGCCCCTCGGTGCCTGCTTTAGGCTTTGGAATGGGTATTGAGCGTTTAATGCTGGTGCTGGAAAGCGAGGGGGTTTCCCTGCCCCAGCCCAAAACCTGCGATTTGTTTATTTCCTCTATGGGAAGCGATGCGGCCATTAAGGCAAGCGAGCTTTGCTCAAGGCTTCGCGCAGAGGGCTTTTGTGTGCAAAGTGAAATAAGCGGTCGCGGTCTTAAGGCGCAAATGCGTTTTGCCAACAAAATCGGCGCAAAGTTCACTATGGTGCTCGGTGGCGATGAGCTTATTAACAACAAGGCAATTCTTAAATGTATGTCAAATGCCGAGATAAAAGAGGTTGAACTTGATAATTTAGTTGATGCGCTTTACGATGCGCTTAAAAACAGCGCCCTTGAAAACCTTGAAAACTCTATTTTTTAAAGGAGACAACCTATGAAACTTGATAAAATGGGTGAACTTCGCCGCAGTGTGTATTGCGGAACACTTCGCCGTGAGGATGCGGGAAAAACCGTTACCGTTGCAGGCTGGGTTCAACGCCAAAGAGACTTGGGCTCACTTATTTTCATTGATTTGAGAGACCGCACGGGCATTGTTCAGCTCGCCTTTGACCAGGACACCGCGCCCGAAATTTTTAAAAGAGCCTTTGAAATTCGCAGTGAATTTGTTTTAATGGCAAAGGGCACCGTGAGGGTTCGCTCATCCATTAACAATGAAATTCCCACGGGTGAAATTGAAATCGCGGTTGACACCTTAAAGGTTTTAGGCCAAAGTGTTACCCCACCCTTTGAAATTTTAACCGATTCAAATGCAAACGAGGAGTTACGCCTTAAATACCGTTATCTTGATTTAAGGCGCGCAAATCTTCAAAATAACATTCTAACACGCCACCGCATTGCCAAGGTGACAAGGGATTACTTTGATGAAAATGGCTTCATTGAAATTGAAACCCCAACTCTTATTAAATCCACACCCGAGGGCGCCAGAGACTACCTCGTTCCCTCCCGTATTCACGGCGGCAGTTTTTTCGCGTTGCCACAGTCCCCTCAAATGTACAAGCAGCTTTTAATGCTTTCGGGCTTTGACCGTTATATGCAAATTGCCCGTTGCTACCGTGATGAGGACCTGCGTGCCGACCGTCAGCCCGAATTCACACAAATTGACCTTGAAATGTCCTTTGTTGACACCGAGGATATCCTTAAGTTGGGCGAAGGCTTTGTTAAGCGCCTGTTTAAGGATGTTTTAAACGTGGACATTCCCACGCCCCTTCCCCGCCTTACCTACACCGAGGCAATGAATTCCTACGGTTCGGATAAGCCCGATACACGCTTTGAAATGAAGATTACCGACATTTCGGATTTGGTTGAAAATTGCGGATTTTCAGTTTTTGCCGACACCGTTAAAAACGGCGGCACGGTAAGAGCGATTAACGCCAAAAACAGCGCATCGGTTTTAACCAGAAAAGAAATTGACAAGTTAACCGAGGCGGCTCGCGGAATAGGTGCAAAGGGCCTTGCATTCATTCGTTGGGCCGAGGAAACCCCCAACTGCTCCTTTGCCAAGTTTATGACCGAGGATGAAATGAACGCTATTTTAGAGCGTATGGGAGCAGATAAGGGTGATGTTATTTTAATCATTGCCGATAAAGCAAAGGTGACCCTGCCGGTTCTCGGTGCCCTCCGCCTTAACGTTGCTAAAAAGCTTAACATTATCCCTGACACCTTTAACTTCCTTTGGATTACCGAATTCCCCTTCTTCGAATATAACGATGAAACGGGCAGTTACGATGCAATGCACCACCCCTTCACCTCCCCTCTTGATGAGTGCATTGAATTTTTAGACACTGCCCCCGAAAAGGTTTATGCAAAGGCTTATGACCTGGTTTTAAACGGCGTTGAGCTTTCCAGCGGTTCTATAAGAATCAGCGACCCCGAGCTTCAAAAGAAAATGTTTAACGCTCTCGGTCTTACCGATAAGGAAATTGAGGAAAAGTTTGGCTTCCTTGTTGATGCTTATCGTTTCGGCGCGCCGCCCCACGGCGGTATGGGAATCGGTCTTGACCGAATTGCAATGATTATGTGCGGCTGTGAAACACTCCGCGATGTTATTGCCTTCCCCAAGGTTTCAAACTCCGCCGAGCTTATGAGTGGCGCCCCCTCCCCCGTTGATGAAAAGCAGTTGACTGAACTTTCCATTGCGGTTATCAATAATAAAACCGAATAATAAAAAAACAACCCCACGAACGCTTTAAAACGTTCGTGGGGTTATTTTATCTTATTTTCTTTATCCAGGTTGATGGGGTCAGAACAAACAGCATTGGGTAAATTTCAAGGCGACCGAAAAGCATTGCAAGGGAAAGCAAAATTTTTGAAAACGGTGAATATGCCGCATAACTGCCCACCGGTCCTACTGCATCAAGACCCGGTCCGATATTGTTAAAGCAGGCTATTGTTGCCGATAAATTGCTTTCAAAAGAAAACGAGGTTTCTAAAGACAACAATAAAAATACCAAAAACAACACTACCATATAAACTGCAAAATAAACACAAACGCTGTGAAGTGTGGCAATGTCAACCTTTTTTCCATCCATTTTAACCGTGGAAACTGACCTTGGGTGAAGCATGTGGAGCAGTTCTTTTTTTATTTGTTTAAAAAGCAAAACCACACGGGAAACCTTTAAGCCGCCTGCCGTTGAGCCTGCGCAGGAGCCGATTATCATTAAAATTATCAGTAATGTTTTTACAACCTGCGGCCACACGGTGTAGTCGGCCGTTGCATATCCCGTAGTGCTTATTATTGAGGCCACCTGAAATGCGGAATGGCGCAAAGCCTCGGCAAAGGTTTCATAGAGGGGCACTGTATTTGCGGTTACAATTGCAATGCTGAATGCAACAAAAGCAAAATACACCCACATTTCTTCGTTTTTTAACACCGACTTAACTCTTTTTATAAGGATAAAAAAGTAAATGTTAAAATTCAAACCGAAAATAAGCATAAAAATTGTTATGACCCATTGCGAATAAGCGCTGTATCCGGCAATGCTATCTGCCTTGCTGGAGAAACCACCCGTGCCTGCCGTTCCAAAAGAGTGAATCAGACTTTCAAAAAGGTTCATCTCACCGCACCACAGCAAAATCACCTGAACAAGCGTTAAAGCAATATATATGAGATAAAGAATTTTTGCGGTTTGCTTGATTTTCGGAACAAGCTTACCCACAACAGGACCGGGCACCTCCGCCCTTAAAATGTGAATTGAACGGTCACAAAGGGAGGGAACGAGCGCCATAACAAAAACAAGAACTCCCATTCCGCCAACCCAGTGGGTAAAGCTGCGCCAAAAAAGCGTGCCGTGGCTTAACAGTTCAACATTGGTTAAAATCGAAGCGCCCGTTGTTGTAAAACCACTGACCGTTTCAAAAACGGCATCGATGTAATTTGGGATTTCACCGCTTATGGTAAAGGGTAATGCGCCGATAAGTGACATTAAAATCCAAGCAAGGGCAACCAACACAAAGCCCTCCTTGGCATAAATCAACCGCGTTGAGGGTTTGCTTAAAACAGTTAAAATCAGTCCAACGGCTAAAGCAATTCCAATGGTGATTAAAAATGCCCAAGCACAACTTTCTTTATAAATAAGGGATACTGCAAAGGGCAATGTTAAAAGCAAAGCTTCAATAAAAATAATTTTGCCCAGCATATAAAAAACCATTCTGCGATTCATAAGCCGCTCCCCTACTTAATAATATCAGCAAGGTCGTTAAGACGCTGATGTGCAGCAACAACGATAACCCTATCGTTAAGCTTAATAACCTCGTCACCTGAAGGGATAATTGTTTTCCTGCCACGCATTATACCCGCAATAAGAATGTTGGACTTAAAGCGCATATTCTTTAAGGGGATATCCACCTGTGTAAAATCGGAACGCACATTGAATTCAAGTGCCTCTGCCTTGCCATCTAAAATTTTATAA
>JAZSBX010000122.1:0-13799 GCA_045602605.1 Acutalibacteraceae bacterium | reverse complement strand
TGGTGGCAACCGTTTTTAAATTTTCACTCATAGACCCTTCACTCCTTTTAATTTAGTGGAAAATAATTATATAAAAGAATAATAGTTTTGTCAAGGGGAACATTGTAGTAAAAAAGACCAAGCCTTAAGACTTGGTCTTTGGTCCGAGTGACTGGAGTCGAACCAGCGGCCTCTTGAACCCCATTCAAGCGCTCTACCAAACTGAGCCACACCCGGATAAACAAACTGTGAAATTGACAACATTGACATTTTAACACTATTGTATTAAAAAATCAAGTATTATTTTTCAAAAAATAAAGCCGCCCCAAAGGGACGGCTTTAAATCCCTTAGATAGAATCGTTAAAACCGGATTCAACAAGCTGAATAAGGCTGTCAACAGCCTCTTTTTCATCTGAACCGTCGGCAATGATTTTAATTGAATAGCCGCCAACGATGCCGAGAGAAAGAACACCTAAAAGGCTTTTTGCATTAACGCGACGTTCATTTCTTTCAACCCAAATGGAGGATTTAAACTCATTAGCTTTTTGGATGAAAAAAGTAGCAGGACGAGCATGAAGACCAACTTGGTTTTGAATAACAACATCTTTAACGCACATGTTTATGACTCCTTATAAAAAACTTAAGTTTCAACAAAATAATACAATAATATTATACCTCATAACTTTAAATAGTCAATTAGAAAAAATAAAATTTTCACAATTTGTCAAAAAAATCGTTTTTTAATGTTGTGTTTTGTTTATTTCGCAAAAAATAAATTTATTTGTTTTCATCTTCACAGATAAGTTCATCAAGTCTTTTAAGCTGATGGCGATTTAATGTGGCTCTATCTATTATATCCTGTCGGCGCTTAAATGTTTCCTCAATGCTTTTAATACTGCGCCATTTATCAATTTCGGCGTGATTTCCCGAGAGCAAAACCTCAGGCACTTTCCTTCCCCTCCAAACGGGCGGGCGGGTAAACTGGGGATATTCAAGGGTGCCCGCAAAATGACTTTCCTCTTCGAAACAAATATCATCGGATAAAACACCCGGTAACATTCGGCAAACGGCATCAGCCACAACGAGAGCAGGAAGCTCACCACCGGTGAGCACATAATCACCAACCGAAATTTCTTCATCAACAATTTCATCAATAACCCTTTGGTCAACACCCTCATAGTGACCGCATAAAAGAACAATATGCTCTTTTTGCGAGAGTTCCACCGCCTTTTTTTGGGTGAAGGTTTCACCCTTTGGTGACAAATAAATCAAATGGGGCTTTTTATCGGTTTCCTGATTATAAAGGCTCATAAAGCAGTTATAAATCGGTTCGGCGCTCATAATCATTCCCATTCCGCCACCGTAAGGCGCGTCATCAACCTTGTTATGCTTGTTACCGGCAAAATCCCGAATATTTATACAATTAATATCAATTTTGCCCGCTTTAAGCGCGCGGCCAATAATGCTCTCTCTTACAACCGCGTTGCACATTTCGGGAAAAAGAGTCAAAATGTCAATCTTCATCATCAAAAATTCCTTTAATAGGTTTAATTATAACCTTTTCGTTATCAATATCCACTTGTTTTACAATATCGGCAATTTTGGGGATTAAATATTCTTTGCCGCCGTTTTCAATGTGCCAGACGTCATTTGCACCCGTTTTTGAAACATCGCAAATTTTACCCAGAAGTGCACCGTTATCTATATCAAAAACCGAACAACCGATTAAATCCTGAATGAGATAAGCGCCCTCTTCAAGATTCATTTGGCTACGGTTAACATACACAATCTTATTTCTTAAAGTTTCAGCAGCTTCAATGCTGTCATATCCCTTTAGTTTTGCGATTACAACATTTCCGTGAGGCTTTGAGGACAAAACAAAAATTTCTCCCGTGCCGTTATCGCTTAAAAATAATTCTTTAAATTCACAAAAAAATTCATTGGAATCGCACCAGGACTGAATTCTTACCATTCCCGCCACACCGTGTGTACCCACGATTTTGCCTGCTTCTAAAAATTGTTTTTTCATAATTCTCCTTAAAAGTTAATGCTCCCAAAATTTATTGGGAGCATTAAATCAAGACTAAAATTAGTCAATTTCAACAGCAATCTTCTGATTGTTGCGGTTTGCTGCGGCACGCATAACTGTGCGAATTGCCTTTGCAATTCTACCCTGCTTGCCGTTAACACGTCCCATATCATCTGCGGCCACGTGAAGGTGGTAAACAACCACGCCTTCCTCGTTAGGCTCGTCAACTGTTGCTGTAACCTGCTCGGGGTTTTCAACAAGACCCGAAGCAATTGCTACTAGTAATTCTTGCATAATCGATTTACCTCCGAAAAATTAAAGAACACCGTTCTTCTTAAGTAAGGCTTTAACGGTATCGGTAGGCTGTGCGCCCTTTGCAATCCAGTCTTTTGCCTTGTCACCGTCGATTTTAACATCAGCGGGGTCGGTGTTGGGGTTAAAGTAACCGATTTCCTCGATGAAACGACCGTCACGGGGGAAACGGGAATCAGCAACAACAACACGGTAGAAAGGAGCCTTTTTAGCGCCCATACGGCGAAGTCTGATTTTAACTGCCATTGAATTTACACCTCCATAAAGGAATTTTTTATTTATAAAAAGAGAATTAACCCTCTTTAAAAACCAAAACCACCCGGCATATTCATCATACCCTTTGGTATTCTGCGTTTGCCGTTTCTGCCCGACATTTGTTTGAACATTTTTTTCATTTGCTCATATTGGCGAAGAAGCTTATTAACCTCTTCAACGCTCATTCCGCAACCTGCGGCAATTCTGCGTTTGCGGGAAGCATTGATAATATCGGGTTTAGAGCGTTCTTTTTTAGTCATTGAGTAAATAATTGCCTCAACGCGAAGAAGCTGCTTATCATCAATATCGGTGTCTTTCAGCTGTCTTTCCATTCCCGGAATCATTGAAAGAACGCTTTTAAGACTTCCCATTTTTTTAATGCTCTGAAATTGGTCAAGCAAATCGTTCATATCAAATTTATTTTCCTTTAGCCGCTTTGCGGTTTCCTCGGCCTTTTTCTCATCAATTTCGTTTTCAACGCGTTCAATGAGGGAGAGCATATCGCCCATGCCGAGAATTCGGGATGCCATTCTATCGGGATGGAACTCATCAAGCTGGTCAAGCTTTTCTCCAACACCCGTGAACATTATGGGTTTACCTGTAACAGCGCGCACCGAAAGGGCCGCACCGCCGCGAGTATCACCATCAAGCTTTGTCAGAATAATACCGTCAATTTCAAGAATATCGTTAAAGGCTTTCGCAATGTTAACAGCATCCTGACCCACCATTGAGTCGACAACAAGCAAAATGTTATTGACCTCAACAGCTTCGGTAATTCTTTTGAGCTCATCCATAAGCTCGGTGTCAATGTGCAAACGGCCTGCGGTGTCGAGAATAACGAAATCGTGGCCGTAATCTCTTGCATATTTAATTGACTCAACGGCAGTTTTTTCGGGCTTTTCGGTTCCCTTTTCAAAAACGGGAACGTTAACCAGAGAACCTACAACCTTTAGCTGTTCAATGGCGGCAGGGCGATAAATATCGCAACCCACAAGCATAGGTCTATGCCCTTGAGACTTTAAAAAATTTGCAAGCTTTGCGGCATGGGTGGTTTTACCAGAACCCTGAAGACCGCAGAGCATTATAACGGTTGGAATTTTAGAAGCGGTTTTAAGCCTTGTTTGTTCACTTCCCATTAATGCGGTGAGTTCATCACGCACGATTTTAACAACCATTTGAGGGGCTGTAAGGCTTTCCATAACATTAGCGCCAATGCACTTTTCGGAAACCGAATTTGTAAAATCCTTTGCAACCTTATAGTTAACATCGGCTTCAAGAAGGGCAAGGCGAACCTCGCGCATTGCCTGTTTAACATCGACCTCGGTAAGCTTTCCGCGAGAACGCAGGCGTTTGAAAACCGCATTTAATTTATCACTTAAATTGTCAAATGCCATATCCTCGCCTCCTTCTTACAAATTATCAATAAATTCCACAAGTTCTGAAACTTTAGCATCAGATTTTATGTTTTGGTCAACCGAATTTATTTTTTCTTTTAAAATACCGATTTTTTTGATGAGCTGCAGTTTGTTTTCATATTCAAAGAGAGTTTGTTTGCAGCGTTTAATAATATCAAGAACGCCCTGCCTTGTCATTCCCTCGTTCTCGGCAATTTCGGCAAGGGAAAGGTCATCATTAAAATAATACTCCATAATAAGGCGTTGCTTTTCAGTTAGCAAAACACCGTAGTTATCAATTAAAACGGAAATTTCAAATTTATCGGGCATTTTTTACACCTCGTCTGTAAAGAAAATAACTTTACATTCGCCATTATAGCAAAACAAACCCTTGCTGTCAAGTGTTTTTCTTGACACTTACTGAAAATATTTAAAGAATATTGCACTTGAAAAGCAACATTGGCTATGCTAAAATATTTTTATAATCTGAAAGGATAAATAAAGTGAAAAAATTTCTTACCTTTTTTGTTGTAGTTCTACTTTTCGCAACTATGCTTTGCGGCTGTGGTGAAGATTATAAAAACGCCACGGTTTACTATGAACTTGCCTCATTCCCTACAACCCTTGACCCCTCGGTTGTTAGTGACAGCACTGCGACAATGATTTCCTCAAATATTTATGAAGGCCTTATGCGCCTTGATTATGAATTAAATGTTGTTTGCGGCGCGGCAGAGGGTTACACGGTTTCGGGCAACACCTACACATTCACCTTGCGGGATAATCTTAAATGGAGTAACGGTGACCCGCTTACTGCAAAGGATTTCGTTTTCGGCCTTCAGCGCAGCGTTGACCCAAAAACGAATTCTCCCTTGGCACACAAGCTTTCCTGCATTAAAAATGCAACCGAAATTATAAGCGGTAAGCTTCCCGTTAATAATCTTGCTGTTACTGCGCCTGATGATAAAACCGTTGTCATTGAAACCGTAAATAGCGCGCAGCTGCTAAGTTCTCTCACCTGCCTTGCGGCAATGCCCTGTAATGAGGAGTTCTTTAATAAATCCGCAGGAGAATACGGAATGACTGCCGACTCTGTTCTTTCAAACGGCAGTTACCGAATTCGCCTTTGGGATTTTGAAAACGGAAAAATCCGCATTACCAAAAACCCTAATTATAACGGTAGTTTTGTTACTAATAACACCTCGGTAATCTTTACTAAAGATGAGGAATTCAACCCTATTGAGCGCCTTGAAAATGAAAATGTTGATATGGCTCAAATTGACACGTTAAGTATTTCAAAGGCTAAAACCCTTGGTCTTAACTGTTTAACCTTTGAAAACACCGTGTGGCTGCTCTCGGTTAACGACACTAAATTTTCAAAAGAATTACGAACTGTTTTTGCAATGACCTTTAACCGCGATAAATACAGCGAGAGTTTGGTTGACGGTTACCGTGTTACAAGCGATATTTTTCCCGCTGTCATTAAAGGCAAGGATACGGTGCTAAGCCCTATAACCTTTAGTTCGGTTTCCGCGCAAACCGCTTTTAAAAATGCAACGGGCGGCAAGGCGCTTGATAAAATCAGTATTGTTTATTATGATGACCCCGTTATCAAAAACGCGCTCATTGACATTGCAGGAAATTGGCAACAGCTTTTCGGTGTTACCATAAATCTCGTTCCCTCAAGTAGTTTAGGTGACCTGCAAAGCCAGCTTAATTCCAAAACCTATGATATGTGCCTTTTCCCTGTTTCCGCAAGCGACACAAGTGTTTCGGGTTATTTAGAACAGTTTAACGTCCGTGAAAACGACCTGCAAAAGGCCCAAAATTTGATTTTAGGCGATTTTTCGGTTATCCCCGTGGCCGTGCAGGACACCTGTTATGCAATGACCTCTGACATAACAAACGTCAACATAACGCCAAGAAGCGAAATTATCGACTTTTCTTTTGTGATAAAAAAAGATTAAAAACAAAAAAGCGTTGCTTTTAAGCAACGCTTTTTTTATTTGAGTTCGGCAATGGTAACGCCGGATTCGCCCTCGCCAAAAACACCAAGGCGAAAACTTTTAATGTTTTTATGATGTCTTAAATGCTCCTGAACGGCTTTTCTTAAAACCCCCGTACCTTTTCCGTGAATAATTGAAAAAGATGTCAAACCCGATAAAACGGCATTGTCAATGTACCTGTCAAGCTCAATAATGCCTTCTTCAACATTCATTCCGCGAATGTCAAGTTCCATTCCTGCGCTTCTTTCAAGACGCGAGGCAACACCGTTCACCCTTTTGACTTTTGGTGTTTTTGTTTGCTCTTTTTTCTTTTCGATTAACCTGAGGTTTTTAATGTCGGCCCAAAGATTTATGTTACCTGCCGTTACGTAGGCCTTACCCTTTTGTTCATCAATGCTGACAATGGAGGCTATTTTTCCTAAATCGAAAATCAAAACCTCATCACCCACAACAAGGCGGCGCGGCAGCGTGTAGGCATCATCATTCTTTTTAACAACGGGGTCAGAGATTTTTTCGATATCGCTAATACCCGTTTTAACCGAATTTTTAGCCCTGCGCAAAAGCTCGGCGGCATTATTTGAACTAAAGGCTTTTTTGGTTTCCTCAAGTTCGTTTAACATTGCATTGGCTTTAGCCCTGGCCTGGTCTAAAATCCTTTGTGATTTAACGCTTAACTCATCCGCCGATTTTTGACTTTTAAGTTCTAAATCGGCAAGGATTTTTTGACTGATTTCTTTTTCTTTTTGAAGTTCATTCTTGAGCTTTAAAATGTTTTGTCTTTCATTTTCGGTTTCAAGCTGTGATTTTTCAAGGGATGCAATAACCTCGTCAAATTTTCGGTTTTCTTCATTAATGTGAGATTTTGCATTTTCAATAATTCGTTCATCAAGGCCCAATTTTTTCGAAATCGCAAAGGCATTTGAACTTCCGGGAACGCCGATAAGCAAACGATATGTAGGCTTTAAATCGGCAACACTGAATTCGCAGGAAGCATTTTCCACCCTGTGGCTTTCCAGCGCATACGCCTTAAGCTCGGCATAGTGTGTTGTAGCCACTGTTTTTGCGCCTTTATTCTTAAGTTCTATCAGAATGGCTTTGGCAAGGGCTGCGCCTTCAATGGGGTCTGTGCCGGCGCCAACCTCATCAAGCAGAACGAGGGAATTATTTGTTGTAGATTGAAGAATTGAAATTAAATTTACCATATGGGATGAAAAGGTTGAAAGTGACTGTTCAATGCTTTGTTCATCCCCGATATCCGAAAGGATACGGTCAAAAACTGCAATTTCGCTGTCAAAATCGGCAGGAATCATCAAACCGCACATAGCCATAAGCGTTAAAAGACCAAGGGTTTTAATACTAACGGTTTTACCGCCCGTGTTAGGACCCGTGATAATAAGCGAATCGTAATCAGTGCCAAGGCTTATGCTTATGGGAACAACCTTTTTTGCTTCAATTAGGGGGTGGCGTGCGTTGTTTAAAATTATCCTACCTTCGCTATTGAGTTTTGGTGTAACGCCGCGCATTTTGTAACCGAGAGCCGCTTTCGTAAAAATAAGACCTAAATTAACAAGCGCTGTAAAGGAAACAACGGCGCTTTCATAAATTGAAGCAGCATCGGCAGACAGTTCAAAAAGAATTCTTTGAACCTCTTCCCGTTCTTCATTTTCCAAAACGCGAAGCTCGTTATTAACCTCTACCACAGCCATAGGCTCTATGAAAAGTGTTGAGCCCGAGCCTGAGGTATCGTGGACAATTCCCGGGAATTCCCCTTTAAACTCGGCCTTAACAGGCACAACAAATCTACCATCACGCTGGGTGATGATTGCATCCTGCAAAAATTTTGACTTTTCTCCCCCGCGCACGATTTTTTCAAGTCTTTCTCTAATGCTTTGCGCGGCGTTAATCATTTTACGGCGGAGTGCAGCAAGTTTCAAAGAAGCGTTGTCATTAAGCTCGGTTTCGTTTCTGACTGCCGAAAAAATTTTGTCCTCAAGAAATTTATTGGGGGTAAGCACCTCAAAAAACTCATCAATGCAGGTGATATCTTCTACGCCGTTTTCCTTGCGCCAGGTTTTAACCGTGCGAATGATTTTAAGGGTTTTGGCAATATCAAGAAGTTCTTTAATCGTAAGACAACCGCCAAGCTCTGCCTTTTTTATAAGCGGAACAATGTTAACCGCGCCCGAAAAGGTGGGTGCGGCAAATTTCCCCATTAAATCATAGGCAGCGCGGGTTTGATTTTGCAGGCGCTGGGCCTCATAAAAATTAAAGGATGGAACTATTTGTTGCGCCATTTGTGCAACATCGGGCATGGTGGCTTCATTTGAAAGGAGAGCCAGCACCTTATCAAGTTCCAAAACTTTTGAATGTTTTTCTGCGTTATATTCCATTTAATCCTCCGGAATACTGTTGTAAAAATCAAGTGTGGCGAACCTGTGCTCGGTTTGTGTAACCAAATAATCCTCGGTTAGTTTTGAAAGCGCGGCGGCGCATTCAACGGGCACCGAAAAATTATAAATTTTATCAAAGGGTGAAAACAAAACGTGGCGCATTGCCGACAACTCGGTTTTGCCGATTGGCCTTAGGTTACCGCCCGTTTTACATTTATCACACCAAAGTGCGCCGTCATTTAAATTAAAATACATTATATCATTTTCAAAGCAACCGCAGCCTTCACAGCAAACAAGCTCAGGTGAGTAACCCGATAATGCAATGATTTTAAGTTCTGTAACGGCTTTTAATTGGTTAACATTCATTTTGCCCACGGATAAAAAATGCAGCGAATTAAGAATAAGCCTTAAAAACTCGGCAGACTCGGTGCCCATAGGGGCTAAAACCAACGCCAACTCACAAAAGTATTGTGAAAGCGCCAATTTTTTTATATTGTCACCGGCTCCGAAAAACACCCTGATTGGTGAAACCTCACGAACTCTGTATGTATCGCCCTTTTCTTCAAGAAGAAAATTTGAAAAGGAAAGAAGGCTTGTCCCTGCGGATTTTTTGCTTTTATAGTTTTTAACACCCGAAGCAAAGGCCTTAATAATTCCCTGTTCCTTTGTCAAAAGGGTTAAAAGTCGGTCGCTTTCACCGATATTCTTTTCTCTTATCACCAGCGCTTCCGCTGAAAACTTCACCGGCCTTCACCTCCATAAAAGCATTTTTACACTCGGCAAATTTTAAGTAATCCTCAATCTTTCCCGTTTTTGAAAAAATCTCCCAATATTTTTCCTGTTCCATTAAAAGCACGCCCCTTCAGGTGATGTTTTTAATGTTTCCAGAAAGAGATTTTATATAATAGGAAATTATTAGTCAAGGCCGAAATTATGAATGAGAGAAACCGAATTTCTCCAATCCTTTTTAACCTTAACCCAAATCTGTAAAAGCACCTTTGTGCCAAAAAACTTTTCAAGCTCAAAGCGGGAATCAGTGCCGATTTTTTTAAGCATTGCGCCGTTTTTACCGATGATAATCCCCTTGTGGGAATCACGCTCGGTGTAAATGGTGGCGTATATCTCAATAATGGGGTCGCCACTTACATCATCGCGCTCAAAAAAGCGGTCAATGCCCACCGCAATTCCGTGGGGAATTTCCTTATCCAAACGATATAAAGCCTTTTCGCGAATGATTTCCGAAACCATAACGCTATCGGGCTGGTCGCTTAAAACGCCATCTTCAAAATAATGAGCCGAAGGCTTTGTGAATTTTAAAAGTTCCTCCAGCAAAATCTCGGTTCCATCACCCGTTTTTGCGCTAAGCGGCACAACTGCGGCAAAATCATATTTGCCTTTATATGCAGTTATCACCGACAGTAAATCGGATTTTTCTGTGAGCATATCAATTTTGTTAATAACCAGAACCGTTTTAAGATTTCGCTTTGAAATATGCTCTAAAAGCGCCTCCTCGGCGGCAGGCAATTTGCCCTCATCAAGGTTAAATTTTGTTAAGGCCTCAACCACCAAAACTGCGCCGTCAACATCGGCCATACCTTCTCCCACGGCCTTAATCATTTTTTCACCTAAAGTGTTGCGAGGTTTATGAAAACCCGGCGTATCAATAAAAACAATTTGGTCTTCATTTTTTGTGTAAACACCCATAATCCTTGTACGGGTGGTTTGAGGCTTGTCCGAAACTATGGAAACCTTTTGGCCGAGGATTTTATTAAGAAGCGAAGACTTTCCCACGTTTGGGCGGCCAAGAATGGTTATGAATGCTGATTTATTTTGTGCCATTTTAGTCTTCCTTTCTGATTTCCAGACCCATTTTTTTAAGGACTGCCTCTTCCCTTTTTCGCATATCCTTGCGCTGTTCCTCGCTGTCTACGTGGTCGTAGCCCAAAAGATGCAGAACCGAATGAACGGTTAAAAATGCAATTTCCCTATCCACCCCGTGTCCGTAAAGCGCGGCCTGGTTTAAGGCGTGTTCAGTTGAAATTATAACATCGCCGAGCATAGAAAACTGATTTTCGGGGTTGACGTCATATTCTCCGTTTTCGCCAAGAGGAAAGGACAAAACATCGGTTGAGGAATCAATGTTTCTGAAATCCCTGTTAATCTCCCTAATCTTTTCATCATCCACAAAGGTAACGTTTATTTCGGCATCAAAAGAAAATTTTTCCAAAGACAGCGTTGTTTTGCAGGCTGTTTTTACAAGGCTTCGCCACTGTGTGGAAATTTCAATAATCTTTTGACCGTTAATGATGTTAATTTTTGTTTTCATTTCTTTGCTTTTTCTCTCCGTGCTTTTCGTAAGCCTTAATAATTTTTTGAACAAGTCTGTGACGGACAACATCACTCTCGTTAAAGCGGATAATTCCGATATCCTCAACGTTTTTCAAAACCGTAAGGGCTTCCTTTAAACCCGATTTTTTGCCATCGGGCAAGTCAATTTGCGTAATATCACCGTTAACAATGATTTTTGAACGATTACCAAGTCGGGTTAAAAACATTTTCATTTGTTCACCCGTTGTGTTTTGAGCCTCATCAAGAATAATAAACGAATCATCAAGGGTTCTGCCACGCATATAAGCAAGCGGGGCAACCTCAATATCACCACGTTCCTGACATTTTGCAAAGGTTTCAGAGCCCAGCATATCAAAAAGAGCATCGTAAAGCGGTCTTAAATATGGGTCGATTTTTTGCTGTAAATCGCCCGGTAAAAAACCGAGTTTTTCACCTGCTTCAACTGCAGGCCGAGTTAGGATAATTCGGGAAACATCTTTATTTCGGTATGCAGTGACTGCCGCCGCAACCGCCAGATAGGTTTTACCCGTTCCTGCAGGGCCAACGCCGATTGTAATGGTGTTTGCATTTATGGCATCAAGATATTTCTTTTGACCTTGGGTTTTAGGTTTTATAGGCACACCCTTGGAACTTATGCAAACACAGTTAGAATCAATTATTGTTTTTACAAAACTTTCGTTATCGGTGTTAACAAGAGAAACCACATAATCAGCGGTTTGCTCGGTTACCGTTTCACCGCGGGAAATCATGTTAAGAAGCTGGGTTATTGCACGCTCACACTTTTTCGTGTTTGCATCGCTTCCGTTTATTTTAATAACGTTTCCGTGCTGGGTTACCGTAACCGAAAAGGCCTGTTCCAAAATGTTAATGTTAGCATCAAAACTGCCAAACAGCGAAAAGGCCTGGTTTGTGTTTTCAAGGGTTATTTGGCGTTCCTTCAAAATTTCAACTCCCAAAAGGTTATATATAATTTATTATAACATACTTATTTGTTATTGCAAAATATTTTCTTCAATTTTCTCTTCATAAACGATATTTTCTTCACATTTAAAGGTTTGGGTCAAGATAAATTCATCATTAGTGCTTTTAAAATCCTCATTTAAAAGGCTGAATTCTTTAAAGCTACCGTTTTTTAATGTATTATTGATTTTTTCGGCGCCGATTTTTTTTGCCTCATCTTCGGTAAGGTTTATCTCAATCTCTTTTGTGGGATAAAAAATTTTCTTTGTAATTGAAATTGGAATTTTTTCACCGAACAGTTTTAAATTATTAACCTCTGTTTTACACACAAACGGTTCCTTCGTCTCGCCTAAATAAAGAGGGATATTAACCGAAAAAAAGGAAAGCACTCGCTTTGTCGTTTGGGTTTGACCCGTTACCGATTTAATTTGTTTTTTGGAGACTGCAACTGTGAAAGTTCTTTTAGTTTCTGCGATTATTTCGCCCTTGGACTTTACCTTGCTTTTTGTTCCCGATTCTGAAAATTCAATTATTCCGTTTACCAGCACATCACCCTTGACAACGGCATCCCCCACCTTAACAAGACAGTTACCCGATTTAATGTTAATATGTCTTATTACACCGTCAACCTTTGCCAAAAGATTTGAGGGTTCGTTTTCGTTTTGCGCGCTGTTTTTAATTTCACTTACCTCAACCGTTAATCGGCAGCCCTCAATGTTAAATGAAGCCCAGGCCAAACCGTTAAGTTTGATTAAAAGCTGCTCTTTCGCCTTGTTAGTGTCAATTTTTTCTATTTTGGTGCCCTCGGTAATTCCGAGTTCGCTGCAGGTATTTAAAATAAGGCTTTCATTTACCTTTTCATTCCCTGAAACCTCAATTTTCCAAATATAGCCGCTTAAAAAATTTAATAGAAATAAGAAGACAATAATCCCTAAAACAAAGCCAACGCGTTTTGAATATTTTCTAACTATAAACGGGGCGCCGTTTTTCTTAATTATCTTAACCCTCACTCCGCTTTTGGCTCTGATGGTTCTCATTTTTCTAAAATCCCTAATGGAAACGTTTGCAAAAAGTTCCCCGCTTTTACCCTTTTCAATTTCCCACAGCGTTGCCGAATTTCTAGCGCAAAGATTAAGTATTCGTTCGCTGAAATCCCCACTGAACCGAAGGCGCAAATATCCTTTAATGTATCTGAATAAATATATAAAAAACATAAATTTCACCGTTTAAGCTAGTCTAAAAAATTGATGGTTTCAATTTCCCCTGTTATAACCAAATTTTTGCCCTCAAGAGATGATATTTTAAGATTTTTGCCGGTGAAAATCCCGCTTTTTCCTCCAAGGTTAAGTTTTATAAAGGTTTCATTGTATTCAAAAACACCTTTGCACCTTTCAACAAGGGCTCTTTTGTTTGAAAAGAGTTCAATATGAGCCGTTTTAACCTCGCTTAAAGGCGGCGTATCGTTATAATCAAAAAAACGAAGTTTTTCCTTTGTTCTTTGCTTTGGTAATTTAACTTTTTTAGCCACATAATCACCCAATTTTAAATTATATTTAAAAGTATGATTTCTTTTCTACAATAATTCGTTAAGGCATATAAATGTAATTATGAGGGGGTGTTTATTTGTGGCAAAAAATTAAAAATTTAACACTTTGCGCCTTTTTAGCCGCAATGCTGATACTTTTGCTGATAAACTCAAAAAGTGTGAATTCGGGGGCATTTAAGGGTCTTGCAGTTTGTGCCGAAGTAATTATACCTTCTCTTTTCATTTTCTCGGTTGTGGGAATTTTCTTGGTTTCTTCAAACTGTCTTTCGGTCTTAAATAAATTCATATCCCCCGTTTCTGAATTTTTCTTTGGACTTCGCGGGAATTTAATATTTATTTTTTTGGTTTCGCTTTTTTCAGGTTACCCTGTGGGCGCAAAGTTAATTGATAACTCGGTTAAAAGAAAGGAAATTGACCAAAACACGGCCAACGCAATGCTGTGCTACTGTGTTAATGCAGGGCCTGCCTTTGTCGTGCTGGCTGTTGGCGAAAAGATTTTTCATTCTAAAAATTTAGGATATATTTTGCTTTTATCACACATTTTAACATCTTTAATATTCGCTGTTTTCTTAAAGCCTAAA
>JAZSBX010000121.1:0-9829 GCA_045602605.1 Acutalibacteraceae bacterium | reverse complement strand
ATTTCGCTTTTTGTATCCCGCACCGCAATTTCAAAATGGGAATCAGGCAGAGGTTATCCGAGTATTGATTCTTTAAAAACTATTGCAAGCTTTTTTAACCTGACAATAGATGAGTTATTATCCAGTGATGAGTTAATTACCATTGCTCAAAACGGTAACAAACAAAATTTGATTCATCTTAAAGATTTGGTGTTTGGACTGCTTGATATATGCGCCGCCATGCTCATTTTTTTACCGTTTTTCGGACAAGAAGCAACAGGCACAGTTGAAGCAGTTACACTTCTGACTCTTGCAAAAACAGCCTCCTATTTACGCATAGCCTATTACGCGGTTATTTCTTGCATTGTGGTTTTTGGAATTTTAATGCTTGCACTACAAAACTGCCAACTGCTTTTTTGGGTGCATAATAAGTGGAAAATTTCCATTATATTAAACGTTGTCGGCACCCTGCTTTTTATTGTCAGCCAGCAACCCTACGCGACAGTATTTTTATTTATTTTCCTAATAATTAAGATGCTGTTGCTAACAAAAAATCAACGATACGGAAAGTATCATTAAAGTGAGCAAGCGTTTCTTGTGATAAAAACAACCTTCCTTTAATGTGTGTTTAGAAAACATACAAAGGAAGGTTTTTTAAAATGAAAAAACAAACGAAAATTAAACTGATTTTTACCATTTACTCCCTTTTCTCATTTGCGGTTTGGACCTTTTTGGTTTCATTTGTTGATGTTCAGGCAATCGGTCCAAACGGTTCAACCGTTGGCTTTGCAACACTTAACGCCCTTGTTCACAACTGCACCAACATTGATATGGATTTATACAACATTACCGATTGGCTGGGACTTGTGCCCATTGCTGTTTGCATATCATTCGCCGTGTTCGGGCTGGCACAATGGATAAAGCGCAAGCAACTCAAAAAGGTTGATTATGATATTATAGTTTTAGGCGGTTTTTATATTATAGTCATTACGGCATACCTGCTGTTTGAAAATCTGATTATAAATTACAGGCCTGTGCTTATAAACGGATTTTTAGAGGCATCCTACCCCTCCTCAACCACAATGCTTGTTTTGTGTGTTATGCCAACCGCAGTTATTCAGTTTAAACAAAGGATAAAAAGTAAACTGTTCCGAAATTTTGTTACCGTTACTATTTACGCTTTTATAGCATTTATGGTAATTGGCAGGCTGATTTCGGGGGTGCATTGGTTTAGTGATATCGTAGGCGGCATACTGCTTAGTATGGGACTTGTTGCCCTTTATGATTTTACTGTTAAACTAAAAAAATAAGAAAAAACACGATGGACTGCCATCGTGTTTTTGTTTTTTATAAATCCTTTCGTTTTGCACCGCAATTTCCGCCGCACTGTTTGGCGTAAGGGCAACCAACACACTTTGCGCCCCTTTTTTTAGCTCTTATTAAATAAAACGCCGCGGCGCCGATAATTAAAACGAGAACTGCAATAATAATATAATTTTCCATAACTATTTTTCACTAGAGTCTACTTCATTTTAAGCTTTTTGTTTGTGTTTGTAATGAGGGCTGCCACAATAATTACCATTATTGCGACTACGGCAAGGCCTGCAACGGCACCTGCAACGTTAAGGGTTTCGGGCGCGGTGATAAGGGTGCCGACAGTATAAACAAGGTAAGCTACGGTGTAGCCAACACCCATTTGAAGACCGATTCCTCCCCAAAGCCATTTTGCGCTCTTCATTTCGGAGTTCATTGCACCTATTGCGGCAAAGCAAGGAGGTGTGAAAAGGTTGAACATAAGGTAAGCCAAAGCGGCAACAGAACCAATACCAAAAACCTCGGCAACGCCTGCGCCTGCGCCCTCAACCATTTCGAGTGCTTCGGTGTCAATAAGGTTAGAAATGCCATAGCAAACAGCCAGGGTGCCCACAACGTTTTCCTTTGCAATAAATCCCGTAACTGCGGCGGCGGCCATCTGCCAGGCCTTAACGCCGATGGGAATAAGGAGAACTGAAATCGGACCTGCAATGGAGGCGAGAATGGAGGTGCTTTCGGCGCCCTCTTCAACAAGAGTAAGATCCCAACTGAAGGCCTGCATAATGTAAACGACAGCGTTGCAAAGAAGAATGATTGTTCCTGCTTTAACTATGTAAGCCCAACCGCGCGAGCACATTGAACCAAAGGCGCGGGCAAGGGACGGCGCTTTATATTCGGGTAGTTCAATGATGAAATATGACTTTTTGTTTTTGTTACCCGTAATATTGTTAATAAGAATTGCGCCGAGAAGAATAATAACAATGCCTGCAAAATACATCAGTGTTCCAACCCAGGAAGCATCCTCAAAGAATGCGCCTGCGAAAAGGGCGATAACGGGAAGCTTTGCGCCGCAAGGCATAAAAGGGGCCAGCATTGCGGTTGCTCTGCGCTCACGCTCATTTCTTATGGTGCGGCAGGCCATAACACCGGGAATTGCACAACCTGTGCCGATAACAAAGGGGATAACCGATTTGCCCGAAAGACCCACCTTTTTGAAAATAGGGTCAAGGACAACCGAAACACGGGCCATATAACCGCAATCCTCTAAAAGAGCAATGAGGAAATACATAACCATAACAAGGGGCAGGAAGCCTACCACGGCGCTGACACCGCCGATGATACCTTCAGTGAGGAGCGCAACAAGAAAATCGTTGCCACCCGCAAGCAGTGCGCCAACCCGCTCCTTGAACATATCAATAAGGGTTACAAGACCGGGGATTTCAAGGCCGAAAAGTGTTCCGCCCTCGGCAATGAAGGGGCCAACCCAGGCCTGAGAAATTTGGAAAACAAAAAACATAACAACGGCAAAAATGGGAATTCCAAGCCACTTGTTTGTGAGCAGCGCATCAATTTTATCACCGAAATTTTTATCCTTGGTTAAAACCTTGCGGGTTTCAACCTGACTCACAACGCCCTTTACAAAGGTAAAACGCTTGCGGTCAGCGGACTCTACTGCACCTTTATCGGTTAAATCAATTTCACCCTGAACATAGGGCGCTGTCTGTTTTTTGCCAATGCTTTTAACAGCCGCCTCAATAACCGCCTTTAAACCGTCAGCAGAGGTGGAAATGGTGCTGACAACGGGGCAACCGAGTTTTTCACTCAATGCCTTTTCATCAATAACGGTTTCCTTTTTCTTGTTGATATCACTCTTATTCAAAGCAATAACAACAGGAACACCAAGTTCTAAAAGCTGGGTTGTAAAGAAAAGGCTACGGCTTAAGTTCGTAGCATCCACAATGTTAATAATAACATCGGGGTTTTCATTTTTAACATAGGAACTTGTAATGCTCTCCTCACTTGTGAAGGGCGACATTGAATAGGCGCCGGGAAGGTCAACGGCAACAAGCTCCTCTTCCCCTTTATAGTAAGACTTTTTAATGGGGTGTTCCTTTTTATCAACCGTAACACCTGCCCAGTTACCCACCTTTTCGTTGCGGCCGGTTAAACGATTATACATTGTGGTTTTTCCCGAATTAGGGTTACCTGCAAGGGCAATTCTCATAATTTTTTACTCCTTTTTAAATTGGTTAGCGGCGGCTAACTCGCCTTCAAAAAACAATCGGCTAATTGCCGATTTTTTAAAAAATAACTATTGCCTCAGCGAGCTGCCTGTCAATGTTGTACCTCGCATCCTTAATAGACACCATACAACTGTTTTTAAGATGTGACACCACGGTGATGTTTTCCCCACTGTAGCAACCGAGAGAAAATAGAAATGAGTTTAACTCCTCATCATCGGTGTTAATTTTCTCAATGATGTATTCCTTGCCCTCCTGGGCTTCCAATAAGGTCATTTTAAGTATCACCGCGAATTCCTTTAAAACTTTGATTAGCCTAGGCTAACTCACCGTCAAAAAAGACAGTTAGCATTGGCTAACCTCATATATTATAGACCTGTTGTTAATATTTGTCAATAGGTTTTTTGAAATTTTAAAAAAGAAAAAAGGCAGAAATTTCCGCCCTTAATTTTTCTCTTTTCTTTTTGAAATACTGGAATAAACAAAGTAACCCGCAAGCGCCACCACGGCAGAAGCGACAAAAATTATCACCGAAAGAATATAATTTTCCTCCCCCAAGGCCTGCCCTGCTATGGCAGAGGTTAAAATTGAAGGAATTCGGCAAAAGGTGCTGATAGCCATAAACACACCGAATCTGATTTTAGTAATGCCTGCGAAATATGTAATAATATCCTTCGGGGTGCCGATTATGAAATAAAGAATGGCAAAAATCCACTCAAGATTTTTTTCATCATTTAAAAACTTAAGTTTTTTAAGGTCCTTTTTATCCAGCATTATTTCGGTGAATTTCCTGCCCAGCAACCTGGTAAGGCCGAATATAAGGGCTGTTGCAATGCTCACACCCACAAGGCACAGCACCGTTCCCCAAAACGCGCCGAAAACATAGCCTGCCGCAAACTCAACCGCTTCCCCGGGGATAAAAGCAAAAACAACCTGCAAAATTTGAATGCCGATAAAAATCAAATAGCTTTCAAAGCCGTTTCCAAGGCTTTCCCTGAATTTTTGCGGGTCCTTAACCGCATCGGCAAGCATAGGGCCGATTAAAAAGGAGCCTGCAAGAAGCAGAGCAACTAAAACCGCCAAGGAGATTACCATATAAACGTTTCTGGCTGTAAAAAATTTTTTTAACCTTCCCATTTTTGGCTTTTCACCTCTTTTTTCCTTTATAACACAAATTTTGACAATTTTCAACCTTTTGAATTCTTGAATTTTAATGTTTGCCGTGTTACAATAAATTAAGAATCAGCAAGAAAATTTAAGAGGTGTTTTTGATGACCGACAAAAAGACTTACGGCAAGTTGTGGTTTGTAATTTGCATTATATCCTGCAGTGTTTTAGGCGCCTGCCTTTTAGCCGCTTTAATTCTTAACATTTTCACCGAATTTTCACTTTGGTGGATTTATCTTTGCCTTATCCCCCTCTCGGTTTTATCTCTTTTGTTTTCAACCTTTAAACTGACAAAAGCAAAAATTGCGCTTATAATTCTTTCGGTGATTTCGCTTATTCTTATTTTTATTCTCTGCCTCGTTTCGGGTTTTTTCAAGCTTGCCGATGACCACATTGACACGGTTAACTCAAAAATTGATTTCGTTAACGCGGCAACGGGGCTTTCTCTGCCCTCTGCCCCCTTTGATGCCTTTTCCGATGAGCAAAAAATCTTTGATGATGAAAACCGCCGTTTTGTTACCGTTCAAAACTATGGATATTATTTATCCGAAAAAAAGCTTGATAACCTTTTAAATGACGTGGTTGAAAACAAAAACTGGATTTCCTATGATGAAAACAACCAGTTGTTTAAACACTTTTCGCCGTACGTGAGTTTTTACGATTCGGTTTGCCTTTTCTATAACGTTACCGAAAAAACCTTTAACACACTGCCCTGCCACAATACACCCTGTGAATATATCGTTGTTACCGTTGACCCCACCTACGGCTCGCTTAACATCTATATTTTCACGGCCTGAAAAAGCGGGCTAATATTAAGATTTAAAAAGAAAACCACGAACCGTACAGTCGGTTCGTGGTTTTTAAATTTGAAGGTCTATAAAACTATCAGCTTCAATGGAGTTTTCGGTGACAACGCAGTCAAGGGCAATAACCCGAACGCCCCTTTTCTGAGCTTTTTTAAGGGCCTGGCCAAACTCTTGGTCGGTTTCATAATTCGGTTTAAAAAGATGAACGCCCTTCATTTGAATTACAAAAATAATATAAGCCTCAAAGCCGCTTTCTACACAGCTTATAAGTTCATTTATGTGTTTAATGCCTCTTTCGGTTGGCGCATCGGGAAAACTTGCCACACCATCCTTTTCAAGGGTAACGCCCTTGACCTCAATAAAGGCTTTGCGGCAATTTTCAACGGCGAACAAATCAAATCGGGATTTACCGAAGGTAACCTCCCTTTTAATAACAGCGGCCTTTGAAAAAAGATTTCCTTTTTTAAGCCACTCCGCCGCCACTGCGTTTGGAATTTGGGAATCCATATTTATAAGCAGGTCGCCTTTTTTAACACAAATAAGGTCATAGGCGGTTTTTCTCAAAGGATTATCCGATTTTTGAAGCCAAACCTCATTTCCTTTAACGAGCAGTTCCTTGCACCGCCCCGTGTTTTTAACGTGAACGGTTTGTTCATTGCCATCAATCAAAACCTGCGCAATAAACCTGTTTGGTCGGTTTAAAAAGACACCCTTTACAACGTTTTCATATTTCATAAATTTATTCGCAGTCCCTTTGGATAATGGTTCTTTGCGGTGCCGTTTACAACCTTAACGCCACCCAGCGCCGCGCCATCAACCAGCACGGCGGCAAAGCCGTTTTCACACTCTACCTCAATTTCCTCGCCGTGAAGATATTTTAAAACCCTTTCATCATTTATTGAAAGTTCTATTTTCCTTTTAAATTTCTCCCCAAGGGCGGTAAAAAGCTGGTGATGAGGCAAAATATAATTCTTGCGAATTTCACCAACGGTTACGCCGCACAAAAAAGGCTTTATGCCCTTTAAATCAAAGTCGCTCTCAAAATAAACAGGATTACCGTTAACCATTTTAACGGCGGCCTTGTCATAGTCGGTTAAAACGTCATCAAGGAAATCAAAAACGCTTTTTTCAGCCCTTTCAACCTCCTTAACGGTGATTTTTGCGGTTGTCCTGCTGTTTTTGCTTTTAAGTACCGCCATAAACTGGCCCTCGCCCCTGCCTTTGTGGGGATAAAATCGGCGGGCATAATGAATATCCTCGGTTTCACAGCCTGAAAACTTAATGCCGTCAGCCGTAGCTTCTACCACCTCGTTTTTTGGCCTTACCAGACAGAATTCGGGGTGTGTCTTTAAAAAACCATCCACCAACATTTCGTTTTCCTCTAAAGAGAAGGTGCAGGTGGCGTAGATTATTGTTCCGCCATCCTTTAAAAGCTTTGCGGCGTTTTCTAAAATTTCGGCCTGCCTTGCGGCGCATTTAAGAACGTTTTCATAACTCCATTCACTGGCCGCCGCCGCTTCCTTTCGGAACATTCCCTCTCCAGAACAAGGTGCATCAACCATTATTAAATCGAAGGTTTTAGGGAAGGTTTTGGCAAGAAAAGCAGTATCAGCACAGGTTACAACAGTGTTTTCAAGGCCTAATCTCTCAATGTTGCCACTTAAAATCTTGCACCTTGATGCAATAATTTCATTGGAAACAAGCACGCCGTTTTTACCGAGTTTGCCTGCAATTTGGGTGCTTTTGCCCCCGGGGGCGGCGCACATATCAAGGACCCACCAATCGGGTTCAATTTCCACACATTCGGCAGGTGCCATAGCGGCGGGTTCCTGAACATAAATCATTCCCGCGTGGTGGTAAGGGTGATTACCTACCTTATCGTATTCAAGATAAAATCCGTTTTCAACATAAGGCACCTTTTCACTGCCGAAGGGGTTTGTTTTTTCAAAGGCTCCAAGTGATATTTTTTTAGTATTAACCCTAAAAGCGCGAACGGGCGGCATTTTTATTTGAGCCTTGTAATTTTCAAAATCATCGCCCAAAAGGTTAGCCATTCTTTTCTCAAAATCAAGAGGTAAATTAGTCATTTTCCACCATCATTTCTGAATAAAGCATACACATGGAAACGGCGGTTATGGCCGCAGTTTCGGTGCGCAAAATTCGTTTGCCGAGGGAAATGGTTTTTGCCCCTGCGCTTTTAAGTTTTTCAATTTCATCGGCAGAAAATCCACCTTCGGGACCGATTAAAATGCCAACGGTCATTCCCTTTTTAATTTCGGTAAGGCACTCTTTTGTGGATAAAATTCCCTTTTCGTTTTCATAAGGCACCAAAAACAAATCGGTTTCTTTTACCCTGTTTAAGACATTGTTAAAGGAAGAAATTTCGCCGATTCGGGGCACAAAATTGCACTTGCTCTGCTTTGCGGCGGCTTCGCTTATAGCCCTCCAGCGACTGCGCTTTGACTCTTTTTTCTTATCCTCAATTTTAACTACGCAGTTTTTCATTTCGGTGGGCACAATTTCGCTGACTCCAAGCTCCACCGTTTTTTGAATGATAAGTTCCATTTTGTCCCCTTTGGGAAGCCCTTGAAACAAAATAATATTAACGGGAAGCGTTGTATCGTTGCAGTTTTCGGTAAGAATTTCCGCAACAAGGCTAAAAGGCGTAAACTCTTTAATGGCGCAAAGGTGGCTTTTACCCTTACAGCTTACGAAAAACCTATCTCCCTCATTCATTCGAAGCACATTTTTAATATGGTTAAAATCCTTTCCCGAAATGACAAAGGAATTTCCGTTTTTATTTTCTTCACTAACAAAAAAATTGAACACTTTTTTATTCCCCTTAAAACAAAAAAGAGGCCGAGCGAAAACAGCCTCTTTGAATTAAACTTCTAATAAGACAGACCTGTGCCGATAAGAAAAATAAGCGCGAAATAAAGAATGTAAATAAGCACAGCGCCCACTACCGAGGCAATAAGGCCTATAATAGCGCCGACACCTGCCTTTTTGGCGTTTTTAGGCTGTGTATCGTTAAGAACCGCCCATAAAATAAAGCCTGCAAGGGGTACGAAAAAACCGAGAAATCCCCAACCGATGCTTCCTGTGTCTTTAGCGGAATTCCTTATGTTTTTAACATCACAGCCGCAACCGAGGCAAACAGCCGCTTTTTCATCAATTTCTTTTCCGCAATTAGTACAATACATTAAAAACACCTTCCATAAAAAATGCCCTTGTAAAAAAATTACAAGGGCGAATTTAAACGAAAATTAGAATGCCTTGTCAGGGTCAACAACATACTTATCCGTAAGGATTTTAATGAAGTCGATAAGAGCAAGAATTCCGCCGATACCGCAAAGGAAAGAAAGAACAATCTTAACAATGCCCTTTTTGGTTTCACCCATCATAAAGTTGTGAATTCCGATGCCGCCGAGGAAGAAGCAGATAAGCGCCATAACGATTTTGTCTTTACCGTTTAAATATTCACCGTTGCCTGTTTTAATTGCAACACCGCAGTTAAGGCAAACAGCAGCATTTGCGGCAACCTCTTTACCACAGTTAGCGCAGAAAGCGTTACCTTCGCCGGTTTTAACACCGCACTTAAGGCAAATCGCCTGATTGTCGTTCATAACTTCGCCACAATTTTTACAATACATAAAATAATCCCCTATCTGCGAATTAACGCATTTTTTGTCGAACTAATTATAACACAGCGCTACATATTGTGTCAATAAAAACTTGGTTTTCCCGACACCTAAAAAACCCAATTTAAAAGGAAGCCGACACCTATTAAAAGCAGTACCGTAATATTTATGATTTTATTTTTGAAAACTTTACCATCGGCAAGAAAATAAATAACCAAAACGGGCAACGACCAGAACATTCTATGATAGGAAAACGCGGCGGCAAAATCAAATTTAAGAGCCGAAATGACCGCCCTTGTCATACCGCAGCCAATACACTCCATTTTAAACAACGCTTTAAAAATGCAGGGCACCTTAAAAAACCAAAGAATTATTGCAACCGCTAAAACAGCAGCAATAGCCAATAGTTTACCCTTTAAATTTGTAATTTTCAAAATCGCCGCCACCTCCATTTTAAAAAGGTTTTTTACATTAAAAAATTAGGGAAATACAGTATTACAAGCAACAAAATCACCGTGTGAAATAAAATCATCAGCGGCAATCCCACCATAAAGCGTTTGTGTTTTGTTTTGTGGCGTATAGCAAGCATTGTAAGGTACATAAGCGTAGCGCCGCCAAAAAGGGATATGGTGAAAAGCGTTTTTTCACTTATCCTGCGTTTATTACGGACAGCCCTTCCCTT
>JAZSBX010000120.1:0-5090 GCA_045602605.1 Acutalibacteraceae bacterium | reverse complement strand
CTTATTCGTAAGAAACTCGGTAAAGATGCCTATGCTATGACCATCACCCTGCTAATGAACTCTGAAGGCAAGAAAATGGGCAAAACCGCCAACGGCGCAGTTTGGCTTGACCCCAAAAAGACAAGCCCCTATGAGTTTTATCAGTATTGGCGAAACGTGGGCGACCAGGATGTTTTGAAATGTATCAGAATGCTTACCTTCTTACCCCTTGAGGAAATTGATGCAATGAATGACTGGGAGGGAAGCAAGCTTAATGAGGCTAAAGATATTCTAGCTTACGAGCTGACTAAACTTGTTCACGGCGAGGAAGAGGCCACCAAGGCAAGAGATGTTTCAAAATCCCTTTTCGGCGGCAATGCGGACAATGCCAATATGCCTACCACAACCCTTACCGATGATGATTTCACCGATGGTAAAATCGGTCTTTTAGACCTTTTGGTTAAAGCAGGCCTTGCCCCATCAAAGGGCGAGGGAAGGCGCCTCGTTCAGCAGGGCGGCGTTTCGGTTGATGATGAAAAGGTTAGCGATGTTACTTTGCAAATTGAAAGAGAAAAAATCGCAAACGGCATTATCATTAAAAAGGGTAAAAAGGTGTTCCACAAGATAACACTTTAAGAAAAACAAAAACCACGCGACACGGTCGCGTGGTTTTTTTATTTTAGTAATACTAATATTAAATTTTCAGGTCAAGTTCATTACATAAATATTCGCCCATATTTATCATATTGTCGCATATGTTTTTGTTCATATTTATCTCACTGATAATCTTTTTTCTTCCTTTAAACAGTGACTTAAATAGTCTGACAAACCAAAAGACAGGCAATAAAACGGGGACTTTTTTCAGTATTGGATATTTCTTATTCATAACGCTAAGGGGAAGAAAGAATCTGCTAAAAATATGCCTTAATGAACTTTTATTTGCTCTGCTCATAGTAACAGCGTTTTCCACGTTCCCAAAACTGCCGCCCGAAATAATGAATTCCTCTAAACACCTTGTTAATTCATCATGCTCTTGCAGGTTGCCGTTTTCATCGCCAAACCAAACGCCGGATAATTTTATCACGGCTTTTGCAAATTTATCTAAATTAAGGGACTCTAAAATATTGAGGTCAAAATTCAAATTCATTTTATGCCGCATTACCCATAAATCCATTATCGGTCTTACGCCGCATCCACCGCTTTTAAAATGTCCTGCCATATGAATTATATGATAGGTAAAAAAGGAAACGTCATCCAACACAAGATTTCCGTCAACTACCAAAGCGTTATCAAAGGCATTTGCAACGGGCAGGGCCTTGTCATCAGACAAGGAGTAATGAAACTCAATGCGCAAACCTAAAGGTGTTGTCATAGAACGATGGTGGTCGTTAGAATCCATTTTTGGAATGTAGGATAGTTTTTCTTTTAGCAAACTGAAAATTTCGGCAATATGGTGTTCATACACAAGAACATCAATATCTCTGCTTATTCGCATATAATCCTGCGGATAATATTTACTTATAACGCTGCCCTTTAATAATATAAAAGGGATTTTATTCTCGTTTAGCACTTTTGAGAAAGCATTTAATTCAAACCGCTGTTGTTCGGTTTTATAAAAAGAAAAAACGTCTGTCTTTTTAAACTTTTCACAAACGTTATATCCTGAATTTTGCAACGAAACGGATACCATGCTTTGAACATCGTGCTTTCGTGATAACGTGTATAACTTTTCCTCATCAAAGTTTTTCGGTAAAACCGTTGGTTTCAGGGTGAGAGCATAGCGCAACAAATCTATTAAAATCTTTTTTTCCATGCCCTCACCACCTTTAAAACATTAAATAATAGTTAATCAAATATAAGCTCGCAATCGTACACATCGACACCGCTGTCCTGGAACACTTCTTTCAGGCGTTTGCGAAGTTCTTCCTTGGTAATGCCGCGCTTTAAAATTACCTGTAAAAAGCCACCGCCGCCTGCGCCGCAAATCATTTGCCCATCTATTAAATCGGCAATACTGTAGAAAATTTGGTCAATACAGGTGTTTGTGCAGCCTGCATCAAGTTTTTTTGATAACAGCCAGTGGTCGTTAAGTAACTTTGCAAACCCGTCAACGTTTCCTTTTTCAAGTTCAAAACGCATCAGCACAGCCAGGCGCTGAATATCATAATGAACGGATATAGATGTTTCATCATTACCGATGTATTTTCCAACAACCTCGCGAAGGAGATTTCTTGCAAGTCTACGCTGACCTGTGTATATGAGTGCGAGTCGGTCGTTTAACTCGGTTATTGTTTCAGCGCTTACATTTAAGGGTTGGCAACCCACCGTTTGTTTAATTCCCGCGCGGCTTGTTACCATTTTAATTCCTGGGGCCAGTCCGCCAACCTGGTCTTGCCAACCGCCACCGGTGGACATTAATTGTTCCATACAAACAACAATGTTATATATGTTTTGTGGGCAAACATCCACACCGATTAACTCATACAGGGCCTTAACACACGCGGCTGCCAAAATAGAACTTGTACCAAGTCCGCTTCCCTTTGGTATGTTGATAACCTTTGTGTTGATATAAATACCGCCGCCAAGCCTTGCGCAGATATCACTGACAGCTCCGTTACCGCTTATGGGAATAATCTTGCAAGCAAGCAGCGCCGCCTTGTGAAGGGCAAATTCATCATGTGGATTATGACAATCCTGAAGTTCTGCGATATTGTCTGTGAATTCCTTATAGGCGCCTATATCGGTGGAGGCGAGTATAATTTTATTTTCGTTGAGTTTTTTAGCCGTCACTTCAATGGGAAGCCGTCCGTTCAAACTCACAGCGGCATTTAACACGGTTCCGCCGTGCTCAATGCAGTATGGTGGCGTATCAGACCATCCACCGCCAAAGTTGACACGAACGGGCAGCCTTGTAACCACCTCATCCTTAACGATTTTGGCGTTTTCACAACCTGGAATGTTGCTGACTGAAGACTCGAAAATAGCATCGGAAATCGTCTTAAAACATATATCCGCGTATGTATTTTTATCCGTAAGCTTATGAAGATACCAGTAGATGCGAATTTTTTTTGCAAACTCATCTAAATGGGTGGTATTCAGACAATCCGCCGCAGTGATTAAATGGTTTTCTATACGCTCATTTATTTCAATGTTCAGATTTTCCACAGGCACGCTATCATCAATAGCCTGCAGTATAGAGCTGGATTTAATTTTATCCGAAAGTCTGTCCTGCCACGAAAGAATTTGGGTTACGTCAGCAAGATTAAAGGAGTCGCAAAGGGAAATCAGCTCACACTCGGTCGCTTGGCCACCCATAACCGCTAACGTTTCCTTTACCGCCTGTTCTATGGTGTCGCAAATGGGATAAATTTTACTCTCCCACAAAACGTCAGGTATTTCTTTACCAAACAACTTCTTTTCTTTCGGGTTGTCATTCACCCCGAACATTCTCACAACAAATTTTCCGCCCTTTAATTTCAGCCCGTGAAGAACAACGTTGTCGGGAATGGTCTCGCCGTTTAACGTTACCCCTGAAAGAACACAGCCCTTGCCAACAACGGAATTTTTGTTAATGTAAGAATCTTCGATATATGACCCCGCGTTCACGGTTGCTCTACGGCTGATATAGCTGTTGCTTACAGAATAGCTGTCATTTGCAACATTTGAACAAATATTGCCCTTCCAGCCGAGAAACTGATAGGCTTTAATTTCATCGGTCATAAGGGATAGCAATTCTTTGGTTGTTCCAAAATGAACGAAGGAAGCAGGGGACAGGCGAATAAGCTTCATAGAATAGGGGGAAAGAACCTTCCAAATTTCTGTCCGACACTCATGCAGTTCATCAGAAAATTCACCTTCAGGTGTTTCTTTGTAAAAATTTTCCAGTGTTGCATTTGTAGCCAAGGGATAAAGAAAATCCGCATAGAAGGAAAGTCTTACCTTTTCGTTGATGTATTTTTCGGGGTTTAAAACCACAAGATTATATAAATCCGTTAGAATGTTGCTGTCAAAAATTACCGCGCCCGTATCAATATCAACGTTTCCGTTTTCATCAACAGCGCCCGCTGAAGTCAGTGTGGCAATGCTCTGCTTGTGTAAGAAAGAGCCAACGTTTCCGTTTTCATCACTTAAAAATACGCCGTGATTTTTGCCTGTTTCCACGTTTTCTTTAATAGAAAGCGCGGCGGCGCCTTTTGAGTAAAAATCAATTTGAAGCGCGTTAAAAATCAAAAGCGCATCACCCGAACAAACCAGCATTCCCGATGAAATTCTTGATGCCACCGTAGACATACCAATCATAAATTCATCAAACAATGTGGAACGGCGACCATCGGGCAGCAAACGGGGAACAGGACTGAAAAGCTTACCGCAGGCTGAATACTGCGGCACGCGCTTGCTATCCCCACCCGAATGAATAACAAGAATTTTCTTGTCAAACGGATTAGGGTTGTTTTTCCTTTTCTCCTCATTGCTTACGTATAACAGCGCATTTAACGTTGCTCCACCCGAGCCCACGCGTTTTCCATCGGGGTCGGGAAGCACGGCATAATGCGTTTCAAGCGGGATTTGCCCAATCTTTTTGCGGTGTTCTATTTGACTAATGTAACCGCTTGCCTGAGCTTCATTTGATGCAGTCAAAATAATGTAATCCCAAAACAAATTGTCGGGATTTTGCAGTATATCCTGATAATATGACAGCGCATCCTCATAAGACTGCTTTTCAAACAATGTCGTATAATCGCTCATATCTTTATACCTTTCATATGCCTTGTTTTAAATGCTTTGGCTAACAAAATCACGGTCAAAGTGCCAATTTATGTTTCGTTTTACTATCTTTGCAGGCGCGCCTGCAACCGCAACGTTTGATTCGCCAATATCTCCTGTTACCGCCGCCCCTGCGCCTACGATAGAATTTTTATGTATATGCGAGCCCTTTAAAAGCATTGCCCTATAGCCCACCCACACATGGTCATCAATTATAACGTCTTTTGAAGGGTTAATTCTTGTATTGTTTTCATCAAGTATAGCGTGCCCATCACCTGTGCGCACGTCAATTTCGCTTGAAAACAGGCAGTCTTTACCAACGGTGATTTTTGTGCCTTCAATACAAC
>JAZSBX010000119.1:0-4334 GCA_045602605.1 Acutalibacteraceae bacterium | reverse complement strand
ATATTTTATACAAAGTTGTTGACCCACGTATTAACCTTGAATAATTTCTTTTGGACAAATGTATGTTTAGGTTGATTTCTTTTGTATGTTAGGAGAATTAAAATGCAGAAAAAGCCTTTTAGTCTTCACGTTAATGTAGATGCTTTTTTGCCTGCAAGCAGTGAAGAAAAAGAGTATATGATAAAAATGCGTCCTTCAACAACCTTCTTTAAAGACGGTGTCAGACGCTTACTTAAAAACAAAGTTGCCACGGTCAGCTTCTTTCTGATTGTGATTATCACACTTTCGTGTATCTTCATTCCTATGTTCTGGCCTTATGAGTATGACGACCAGCTTGGTGTAAAACTTGGTCAGCCCGTTGATGATACCTATGCAAACCTGCAACCCTTTGAGTACGGTGAAACAGAACTCAAAAAGATTGAGGCAGGGGAGAAGGTGTTCCCGCACATATTTGGAACCGACTCACACGGCCGTGACTATTTCATTCGTATTGTTTACGGAACCCGAATTTCCCTTCTTGTTGGTTTCTTTGCAAGTATAATCGTTTTGCTTATTGGTATGACTGTTGGCTCAATTGCGGGTTATTGCGGCGGTAAGGTTGATATTATAATAATGAGAATTGTAGATATCATTTATTCCTTGCCTGATATGCTTATGGTTATTTTGCTTGCTGCAGCGCTTAATCAGTCGGGACTTAACGAGCTTATCGAGGGCACTGTTCTCGAAAAAATCGGTGCAAACATTATTAGTTTGTTTATCGTTTTTGCGCTTCTTTACTGGGTTTCAATGTCCCGCCTTATCCGTGGACAAATTTTATCCCTTCGTGAGCAGGAATATGTTCTTGCAGCACGCGCAAGCGGTGCAAAAGGCGGCAGAATTATTAAAAAACACTTAATGCCTAACTGTATTGGTGTTGTTATTGTTTCAACCGCGCTTCAGATTCCCAGCGCAATTTTCACCGAGAGTTATCTTTCTTTCCTTGGTCTTGGTGTTAACGCCCCAATGCCTTCTCTCGGCTCTCTTGCATCCGATGCACTTAACGGTATCCATTCTTATCCTTACCGTTTAATTATTCCTGCTATCGTTATTTCACTTATCGTTTTATCTCTCAACCTTTTCGGTGACGGTCTTCGTGATGCGTTTGACCCGAAACTCAATAGCTAAAGGAGGACACTAAATTTCATGGCATTACTTGAAGTAAATAATCTCCACACCTCCTTTACTATCGATGCAGGCGAAGTTTTGGCGGTAAACGGAATTTCATATTTCCTTGAAAAAGGCAAGGTTCTCGGCATTGTTGGCGAGTCGGGCTCGGGTAAATCGGTTTCGGCTTACTCAATTATGCAGATTCTTGCCGCCAACGGTAGAATTACCGATGGTTCAATTAAATATAACGGTCAGGAACTGGTTGGTGCCGGCGAATCAGTTATGAAAACCATTCGCGGCAACAAGATTTCAATAATTTTCCAGGACCCCATGACCTCACTTAACCCCACGTACACCATTGGTCATCAGTTGATGGAAGCAATTTTGCTTCACACCAACCGTAATAAGAAGCAGGCCTATGAGCGTGCTGTTGAAATGCTTCGTCTTGTTAACGTTAACGAGCCCGAAAAACGTATGAAACAGTATCCCCACGAGTTTTCGGGCGGTATGCGCCAGCGTGTTGTTATTGCAATGGCGCTTGCCTGTGAGCCTGACATTCTTATTGCTGACGAGCCAACAACTGCTCTTGACGTTACAATCCAGGCTCAGATTCTTGAGCTTATGAAATCCCTGCAAAAAGAATTAGGCATGGCAATTATTATGATTACCCATGACCTTGGCGTTGTAGCACAACTTTGTGATGAGGTTGTTGTTATGTATGCCGGTTCAATTTGTGAGCAGGGAACAGTTGAAGAAATTTTTTATAATCCCAAACACGAATATACAAAAGGTCTTTTACGCTCAATTCCTACAGCCGATAATAACGGCCAAAAACTTGAGCCGATAACGGGAACACCCATTGACCTTTTGAATATGCCCAAGGGTTGTCCCTTTGCTCCCCGTTGCGAAAATGCAATGAAAATTTGCATTAGGGAAGCCGCACAGCCTATGGATATTAACGAAAATCACAGAGCAACCTGTTGGATGAACGTTAAGCAAGCAGTTGAAAAGGGCGAAATCGTGCTTGAAAACACAACAGAGGAGGAAAAAGGTAATGAGTGAACAAACAAACAAAACTCCTCTTGTTGAAGTCAAAAACTTAAAACAGTATTTTGATGTCAATGTAGGCCTCTTTAAATCAAAACCTTTAAAGGCCGTTGATGATGTTTCCTTCTCAATTAACCGCCGAGAAACCCTTGGTCTTGTTGGTGAATCGGGTTGCGGTAAAACAACCGTTGGCCGTACAATTCTTAATCTTTACAAGCCCACGGCAGGCGAAATCTGGTACGATGGAAAGCTTATTAAAACAAAGCAGGATTTAAATGAATTCCGCAAAAAGGCCACAATGGTTTTCCAGGACCCCTATTCATCGCTTAATCCCAGAATGACTGTCGCCGATATTATCGGCGAACCTTTAGATATTCATAATGTTTATGATAAATCTAAAGAGGGAAGGGCACAGCGCCAGGAAAGAATCCTACAGCTTATGGATTATGTCGGTCTTAACAGCGAACACGCCGCACGTTATGCCCACGAATTTTCAGGCGGTCAAAGGCAAAGAATCGGCATTGCCCGCGCTCTTGCCTTAAATCCCGAATTCATTGTTTGCGATGAGCCTGTTTCTGCTCTTGACGTTTCAATTCAGGCGCAGGTTATAAATATGTTTCAGGAGCTTCAGGAAGAACTTGGTCTCACATATTTATTTATTGCCCACGATTTGCTTGTTGTTCGTCACATCAGTGATAGAATTGCTGTAATGTATTTAGGAAAGATAGTTGAACTCGCCGATGCCGATGAGATTTATGAGCATCCGCTTCACCCATATTCAAAAGCGCTTATGTCGGCAGTTCCCGTGCCTGACCCGAAAATCGCAAAGGCAAACGAGAGAATTACCCTTGTGGGCGATATCCCAAGTCCTTTAGATGCGCCTTCGGGTTGTCCTTTCCGTACACGTTGCCCCTACGCAACCGAAAGATGCTCGCTTGAAATGCCCGAATTTAAAGAGGTTTCAAAGGGCCACTTCGTTGCCTGCCACAATATGGCAGAAATTAACTAATTTTGGTTTTAATTGTTGTAAATGTTGTGAGTGCCAACGTTGTTTACAACAAATTTAAACATAAATTTCTTTTGAGAGGAATGATTTTATGAAAAGAATTCTCGCATTAGTTTTAGCTATCGTTATGTTGTTAGGCCTTACAGCTTGCGGCGGTTCTAAAAAATCCGACGTTCCTACCCTTGATTACCTTTACAACACAAGTGATAGCCACAAGGCTATTGGTGAATACCTCCAGTCTGCTCTTGCACAGGTAGGTATCACAATGACCCTTAAAAACCAAGAATGGAACACATTCTTAAACACCCGTAAAAACGGCGACTATTTCGTAGCTCGTAATGGTTGGCTTGCTGACTACAACGACCCGATCTGCTTCCTTGATATGTGGACCTCTAACTCCGGTAACAACGATGTTCAGTTCGGTAAAGGCGCTCATAAAGACCTTAAAATGTACAGCGTTGACCTTACCAAATTCGGCGGCGAAAAGATTGAAAATAGCACTTGGGCTGAGACCTATGATGTTCTTATCTCCAAGATTAAGGCTACTACCGATGCTGCTGCTCGTTACGAAATGATGCACATGGCAGAAGATATGCTTATGGCTACCGGTTGTATCGTTCCCCTTTACTACTACACCGACCTTTATATGATTGATGATTCTGTAGAGGGCTTCTATTCCAACCCCCTTGGCTACAAGTATATGATGTACACCAAGGTTAACGGCAAAACCGATAATTTAAATGTTTGCCTTGCTTCCGAGCCTGACACTCTTGACCCCGCTCTCAACTCTGCAGTTGACGGTGCAACCATGATTACTCACCTCTTCTCCGGCCTTGCAAAATGGGCTGAAGTTGATGGCAAGCTCACCATCGTTGCTGATGCTGCTAAAGAGCTCGTTAAGGGCGTTACAAACGCTGATGGCACCGTTACCTACACCTACACTCTCCGCGATGGCCTTAAGTGGTCCAATGGCGACGAGTTAAAGGCTTCTGATTTCGTTAACGCTTGGAACCGCGCAGCTTCTCCTACTCTCGGTGCTGACTACGGCTACATGTTTGAAGTAGTTGATGGTTATGCTAAAATGTGGGAAACTCGCGATACCGGCGAAAAGGATGAAAACGGTGAAGCAATCCTT
>JAZSBX010000118.1:0-4922 GCA_045602605.1 Acutalibacteraceae bacterium | reverse complement strand
AAAACGGCGGCGTCAACGTCAAAGGGCTCGGCTTCGGTTTGCAGGTTTTCCAGCAAATCGAGGTAAATAGCAAAACCGATAGCGCCCTTTTTCTTACCCATTTTATAAAGGAGATTATCATATCTTCCGCCCGACAAAATATCCTTGCTGATGCCGTTTATAAAGCCTTTAAAAACAATGCCGTTATAATATTTAATGTCGTTTACAACCGAAAAATCAATTCTCACGTTTTTGTCGAGAGCGTTTAATTTAAGCAGGGCGCAAAGGCTTTCAAGTTCACAAAGCACCTCGGTGTCAACAAGGCCGTTTAAAATACTTTTAAGGGTTTTAAGAACCTTATCGGGACTGCCCGAAAGCAGGGCGATTTCCTTAATAGCATTAAGATATTTCGGGTTGATTTCGGCGGCAAATTTGTCAATTTCGTGGGCGCTTTTGGTGCCGATAAGCTTGAAAATTTGCTTTTTGACATCGGTGTTTTCGGTGGCCCTGTCAAGAAGGGCGGACAGCACCTTTAAATCGGAAAGGTCAAGCACGCAGGAATCGCTTATCATAAGCAGGCTTTTAGCCGCCAGAGAAATCACCTCAAAGGTGAGATAAGTGTCAATATCGCCGATGCATTCAAGTCCCACCTGCATAATTTCCTTAAATGAACCTGTTGCCCCACTTACGCGGTAGACGTTTTCGTTATAATAAACCTTCTTGAGCGTGTCCTCATCCTTTACGTTTTTAACGATGGAAAGGGTAACGTCAGGCTTTAAAGCAAGAAGCCTGCCGCCGATGTCGTTAAAGGTTATAATGTTATCGGAAATGAGGAAATCCTTGTTTTTAACATACAAATCATATTCCTCAAACTTGCTCATTTTAAAACGGTTGTAGCCGTTTAACTCATAAAGCCTTGAAAGGGAAGAAAGCATTATTTTGTTTCCTCCTTTAAAAGCACGGTTTCGTAACCGCCTGTGCCGTAATTTAAACAGCGGCTGACCCTGCTTATGGTAGCGGCGCTTACCCCCGTTATGGCAGAGATTTCCTGATAGCTTTTATTTTGCTTCAAAAGGGAGGCAACCTGCAGGCGCTGTGCCATCTCTTTAATCTCCTTAACGGTGCAAAGGTCTTCTAAAAACATATATGCCTCATCGGCATCCTTTAAATCAATAATGGTTTTAATAAGACGGTCGGTGGTTTCGTTGTGCCATTTAGCCATAGCAAAATACCTCACTTACAGTTGATTTCACTATGATATCACATTAGTGTGCTAAAGTCAAGGGGTAAAATGTATTTTTTAATATAATTAAAAAATACTGTTAACATCAAGGGATAAATCGTTAAGCATCAGGCGATTCGGCAGGGCGCTCAGCAAGGGGGCAAAGCGGCAAAAATTTGCGGCAAGGGTAAAAAATGCCTGTTTTTCTATTCCTTTTGGGCAAAGGGACAAAGCCTCGGGGCAGGAAACCGAGGATATATCTGCCCGAAAGCCGCCCTGCCCCAAAACAAATTCGCTGTTTTTTGCCTTAAAGCGGTAGGAAATGCCGTGTGAGTTTTCACGGCAAACCACGGGGCAAACACCGAAAAGAGATAAAAGCCGTTCACAGCAGTCCTCAAAAAAAGCGGGGTTCTCGGTTAAAATTTTAAGCTGCAATAAATTTTCAACGGCGCTGTCAAGCCTTTCACACAGCCTGCCCTCGGGGTCACAAACCGTGGCCTCTTTAAGTTTTCTGCCTTGGCAAAGGGATAAAAAAAGGTTATATTCAAGAAGCTCGGCATAGTTTTTATAAAGTGAGGGCGGCAGCGCTTCGCCGCCCAAAAAGGTTTGAAGAGGAATTTTTTCAGAAAGCTTTTTTGCCTTCTTTGAAAACCTTTTATTATTATATGTAAGGCGGTAAAGGGAAAAAGTGATGCCGTTTTTCTTTATTTCCTCAAAATAAACCCTGTTTTTCGAATATTTTTTAAAATTTTCTTCCTTTAAGATAATGGCAAAAATTATGAGCACCGCCTGTCGGATAAATCTTTAAAAACTTGACTTTTCGGCGTAAAGTTATATACTATATTATGTAATGAAATGCCAACATATTAAAGGTGATGAAATTGAAATTTACCAAAATGCACGGTATAGGCAACGATTACATTTATTTTGACTGTACCGAAAACGTTATAGATAACCCCGAGGAATTGTCGGTAAGGCTTTCCGACCGCCACAAGGGCGTTGGGGGCGATGGCATTGTGCTTATTATGAAAAGCGATATTGCTGATTTTAAAATGAGAATGTTCAATGCCGATGGAAGCGAAGGTAAAATGTGCGGCAACGCAACACGATGCATCGGAAAGTTTGTTTATGATAAGGGGCTCACCCATAAAAAGGAAATCACCCTTGAAACCTTAAGCGGAATTAAATATCTCACCCTTAAAACCGAAAAGGGCAGGGTGAGTGAGGTCACGGTTGATATGGGCAAAGTATCCTTTAATTCAAAGGATATCCCCATTGCCGCCGAGGGCGAGTTTGTTAAAGAAAAAATCACTGTTGACGGTGAAACCTACATCGCAACGGGTGTCAGCGTTGGCAACCCCCACTGCGTTGTTTTTGTGGAGGATACTGATAACTTCCCTCTGCACACCGTTGGCCCTAAATTTGAAAACCATCCTCTTTTCCCCGAAAGAATTAACACCGAGTTTGTAAAGGTTATTGATGAAACCACACTTCAAATGAGGGTTTGGGAAAGGGGAAGCGGCGAAACAATGGCCTGCGGAACGGGGGCCTGCGCCACCGCCGCCGCCGCAGTTAAAAACGGAATTTGCAAGGCCGAAACCGATATAACCGTTAAGCTTTTAGGCGGCGACCTTAAAATTATTGTTAAAAACGATAATACCGTGTTTATGACGGGCCCTGCCCAGTTTGTTTTTGAAGGAGAACTTATCAATGGCTAAAATCAACCCCTATTTTTCCGATATCAAGCAAAATTACCTTTTTGCCGAAATTGCCAAAAGGGTTAACACCTTTGCGGCCGAGCATCCGGAAGCCAGCATTATTAAAATGGGCATCGGCGATGTCACCCTGCCCCTGCCTGCCGCAACCGTTGAAGCCCTTAAAAAGGGCGCCGAGGATTTAAGCCGAAAAGAAACCTTTAAGGGCTATCCCGATTACGAGGGCTATGATTTCGTTCGCAACGCCATCAGCGATTATTACAAGGAAAACGGCGCCGATGTGGCGGCCGATGAAATCTTTGTTTCTGACGGCGCTAAAAGTGACTGCGGTAACATTGGCGACATTTTTGCCCAGGATAACACCGTGCTTGTCACCGACCCCGTTTATCCGGTTTACGTTGACACAAACCTTATGTCGGGCAGGAAGATAATTTACGCCGATTCAAACGAGTTAAACGGCTTTGCCGCAATGCCCGATAAAAACGTTAAGGCTGACATTATTTATCTCTGCTCACCCAACAACCCCACGGGCAGCGCTTATAACAAGGAGCAGCTTAAAGCCTGGGTTGATTATGCAAACGAAAACGATGCGGTTATCATTTATGACAGCGCTTACGAGGCCTTTATAACCGAGGATTTACCCCGCAGTATTTACTGTGTTGAGGGCGCAAAAAAGTGCGCTATTGAAATTTGCTCACTCTCAAAAACCGCAGGCTTCACGGGTACCCGTTGCGGCTACACCGTGGTACCTAAAGAGTTGGAAAGAGAGGGCGTAAGCCTCTATAAACTGTGGTACCGCCGCCAGGCTACCAAATTCAACGGCGTTTCCTGGCCCGTTCAGTGCGCCGCCGCCGCAGTTTTCACAAAAGAGGGAAGACGGCAGGTTGAAGAAAACCTTAATTACTACCGTGAGAATGCCAAAATTATTGCTGAAACGATGGATTCTTTAGGTATTTTCTACACGGGCGGCAAGAACTCACCTTACGTGTGGTTTAAATGTCCTGATAATATGTCATCCTGGGAATTCTTTGATTATATGCTGGGCAGCATCGGCGTTGTAGGCACTCCCGGGGAAGGCTTCGGTAAAAACGGCGAGGGCTTTTTCAGATTAACCGCATTTTCAAGCCGCGAAAACACGGTGGAAGCAATGCGTAGATTTAAGGAACTGCTGAAAAAATGAAATATTTAATTAAATTCAGAAAAACAATAATGCTCTGCGCCAAAATCCTCACCGTTCTGGCCGTGACCTGCGGCTTTGTTGAGGTTTGGCAGTCGGCATATCCAAACACCCTTATGAGCGGCAAGGGAAACTACATCGTTCTTTTTATGTACCTTGTGCTGTTTGTGGTTTTCGCCAATCTTTACGGGGGTTTTAGAATCGGAATCAACCGCCTGCACGAGATAATTTACAGTTTGTCTTTAGCAGTGGTTTTCACCAATTTCATAATGTATATGGCGTTAAGCCTTATTCTCGGCGACCTTATTGTAATCCCGCCGTTTCTCCTTGGTATTGTTTACCAAATCGGCGTTGTTTTCATAATGGGCTACTGTTGTAACAGAATTTATTTCGCCCTTTACACCGCCCGAAAGATGCTTGTCGTTTTTGCCGATGATGAGCAGAGCAAAACCCTCATTCGCAAAATGAGAAAAATTCCCGAACGCTTTAAAATTGAGCGCGGCGTTTCCCTTAACCGCAACTCGGTTGAGGAAATAAAAGAACTTATTGATTCCTATGAGGCGGTTATTTTAAGCGAGTTTGAAAAATCGGTTAAGGATGAACTGCTGCGTTATTGCTACAGCAACGGAAAGCGCGTTTATTTGCTTCCCTCCTCCACTGATATTATTGTTAACAACTCGGCAACCATTCAGATTTTTGACACCCCCGTTTTAATGTGCCGCGCCCGCGGTCTTTCAAACGAGCAGGCAATGATTAAACGCGCAATGGATATTTTCGTGGCCGCCGTGGGTATTCTTCTTACCTGGCCCATTATGCTAGGCTTTGCCGT
>JAZSBX010000117.1:0-13807 GCA_045602605.1 Acutalibacteraceae bacterium | reverse complement strand
AATTCTCCGCATTTATTATAACCTATTATTATGAATTAAATATTAAATTATTTACTTTTTTTGGATTTTTTAGAATGTTTTTTCCAAATAACCCAAAGGGGAGTGGAAATAAACAAGCTGGAAACACAGCCCGAAATAAGACCGAAGCCCATGGGAATTGCAAAGCTTCTAAGGGATGAAAGACCAAAGAACTCTGAAACGATAACAATGGTGAACACGGCAAGAAGTGTGGTAACGGTGGTGATAACCGTACGCTTCATAACCGAGTTAACACTGTCGTTAACAAGGTCGCCAAGGTCGGCATTAGGCTCTAAACGGCGGCTTTCGCGAACACGGTCGTAGATAACGATGGTGTCGTTAAGAGAATAACCGAGAATGGTTAAAACAACTGCCATAAAGTTTGAGTCAATGGGAAGGCCGAAAACAGTGCAGGTGAAGAAGGCAACCAGCACGTCAAGGATAAGCGCAACGAAGGCTGTGATAGCTGCCGAAACGCCGCCGATTTTGCGGAAACGAATTCCAACATAAACCACAACAAGGGCAGCGGCTAAAAGCACGGCAACAAGTGTCTTAACAAAGAAGGAGGAAGCAACTGTTGCGCTGATTGAGGTTGAGTCATAAAGAGAAGGGGCGTTGTCCTTAAAATCGGTTGCAAGCTTTGAGGTGATTTTCTGCTGAATTTCAGCATCAATGGAATCCTTGCCTGCAAAACTTAAGGTTAAGGTTTTGGTGTCACCTGCGATTGAGGTGCTTTCACTTACGGTTACGGGAACGCTTGTAACCGATTTAACGGCTTCGGTAACCTTATCAATGGCGATTTCGCCTTCATAGGAATAGGAAATTCTTGTACCGCCGCTAAAGTTAATGTCTAATTTAACGCCTACAAAAAGCGTGATAATAATGCTTACTGCCAAAACAGCGGCATAGATTATAACTGCAGGCTTAAAGGTTTTCATAAAATCAATTTTCTTATTGAACATCTTTAGCACCTCCATAAAGCCAGGGCTTTCTAAGGAACTTAAACTGAGAAATTCCTTTAAGCATAAGTCTGGATGCCAGAACACCCATTATAAGGTTGAAGATAACACCGATAACGAGGGTGTAACCAAAGGAGTAGATAGAGCCTGTAATGGCGGTTCCAAACCACTGCATAACGGGGGAGAAAAGCTTTGCAAAGAAGCTGTCGGGTGTACCGAAGGCGCCCATAAGAACAACGGCAACAATAACGATGGTAACGTTACCGTCTAAAATAGCGCTCCGGCTGTTTTCAAAGCCGCTTGCAATAGCGCCGTCAATGGTTCTGCCGCGCCTAAATTCATCCTTAATGCGTTCTGCGGCAATAACGTTGGCGTCAACACCAACACCGATTGAAAGAATGATACCTGCAATACCGGGAACGGTAAGGGTAAAACTGTCGGCGCCGGGGAAGTAGCCCGACATACAGGCGATGGAGCCTGCAAGCTGGCCAAGCAGAGCAATAGCCGCAACCACACCGGGAAGGCGGAAGATAACAATCATAAGAATGCAAATGAGGACAAAAGCAATGGAGCCTGCAATGAGCATTACGTTCAGCGCGTTAGAGCCGAGGGTGGGGGAGATAATCTGCAACTTTGAATCATCAACGGTAAGGGCGAAAGGAAGGGAGCCTGCGTTAATTTTGTTTGCAAGGTCGTTTGCCTCATCGGCACTTGACATACCGTCAATGTAGGCGTTGCCATCGGTAATGGCGGTTTTAACGGTTGGGTAGGAAATCATCTCATCATCCATCCAAATGGAGATGGTTTCGCCCACAAGCTTTGCGGTGGCAGTTGCAAATTTTGATTTGCCCTGCTCGGTAAATGTCAGGTGAACACCATACTGTGAAACGCCTGTGGTTTCATCCTGAACAACACCTGCTTGAGCCTTTTCAATGTCATCGCCACCCTTTAGGATAACGGTGTCCTGTGTTGTGCCCTCACAGAAGGTGAGAAGCGCAGTTTCACCCAGTTCCTGAACGGCCGCTGCGGCATCGAAATTGCTTTCATCTGCTGCCCAGGGGAAACGAACGATGATTTGATGGTTTTGATTATCGGCGTAAACCTCGCTGTCGGTAATGTTATTGTTAACAAGGCGGGTTTCGATAATCTCTTTTGCGGCGGCCATATCCTCATCGCTGATTTCGGCATCCTTGATGTCGGGTGAGAAAACAGCCTCAACGCCGCCTCTGATGTCAATGCCCCAACGGATGTCGCTGGCGCCCTTAACGAAAACGGTGCGGGTGTCGCCGTAGTAGTTGTCAATACCGAAGAAAGCGGTAAATGTCAACACAAGAATTAGCGCAAGGACTATGAAAAAAGTCGCTTTGCGTGCGCACTTGGATTTCATTGCTTTTTCCTCCAAAATTTGTATTATAAAATATATTATATATTTGTTTTACCGTTTAGTCAACTTAAATCTTTAAGCAGTTTTTCAAGGCAGGCGTATTTAATTGCAACGCATAAAACCTTTGAGGCCGATTTGATTTCATCAACCGAAGGGTAGGAAGGCGCAATTCTCATAACCGAGTCGGTTTCATCGTTTCCGTAGGGGAAGGGCGCGCCTGCGGGGGTTAGCACAAGACCAACCTGTGCGCAAAGGTCAACAACGCGTTTTGCACAGCCGTTTAAAACCGAAACACAAATGAAATAGCCGCCTTTGGGATTACTCCAACGAACGATATCGTTGCAATCAAATTGAGCCGTTAACTCTTTAAGCACTGCCTCAAATTTGGGGCGCAGGATGTCGGCGTGTTCGGCCATGTGCTTTTTCAGGTCGTTTATATTTTCAAAGGCCCGCGCGTGGCGAAGCTGATTAAGCTTGTCGGGACCAATGGTCTGAAAACTCATTCTCTTTTTTATCAGCATAACATTTTCAGGGCTTGCCGCCTGGGCCGCAACACCGGCGCCGGGAAAGGTGATTTTTGAGGTGGAGGTGAAAATGATGGGAAGGTTTTGATTTCCTGCTTTCACACACTCATCGTAAATGTTTAAAAGCTTGTCGCCGTCCTCATAAAGGTCGTGAATTGCATAGGCGTCATCCCACATAATTCTGAAGTCCTTTGCCGCAGGCTTCAAAGCCGCCAAACGGCGAACAACCTCATCGGAATAGGTAATGCCCGAGGGGTTTGAGTATTTCGGAACACACCAAATACCTTTTACCTTTTCATCCTTAACGAGTTCTTCAACCTTATCCATATCGGGGCCGTTTTCATCGCAGGGAACGGGGAGCATTTTGATTCCGAAATATTCGGTAATAGCAAAATGTCTGTCATAACCCGGAACGGGGCAAAGGAACTTAACGTTGCCCTGTTTAAGCCAGGGTTCGCCGCCGAAGCCGTGGGTCATTGCCTGTGCAATGGTATCAAACATCATATTAAGCGAGGAGTTACCTCCAACAATAACCTGTTCGGGGTTAACGTCTAAAATTTGGGCAAACAAATCTTTAAGCTCAACAAGTCCATCAAGGCCGCCGTAGTTACGGCAGTCGGTACCTGTGCGGTTTTTAAAGCCCGAATCGTTTCCTACAAGGTCAAAGATTCGGTTGCTCACATTCATCTGGTCAAAGCCGGGCTTACCTCTCGACATATCAAGAGATAAATGAAGTGTTACAAGATGCTTAAAATCAGATTTGACAACCGAAAATTCCTTTTGGAGTTCATCCTTTGTCATAGTTAGGTAATTACTCATCAAATTGCCTCCTTGGTTACTAACTAATATATGATATTATAAAATAGAGAAATTTTCAAGAGAAATGTGAAAAAACGGGGAAGAAAATAAAAAATTTGAAGGGAAATAAGGTAAAGAAAAGTTTTATTCGTTCTATCCTAACGCGGCTTCGGGACTGCTTCGGCGAACCTACGGTTCTCATCCTGCTACACCAAGGAAGATAAATAAACAAAACGCTCAAACTTTAATCGGTCAGAGCGTTTTTTGATTTTTAACTGTTTTGTTTAGCAGTGTTGATAGAAGAAATCAAAATCCGTTTGATTTCTGTACAGTTGTCAAGAATAGTTTTATCGTTATAATATCTGCTTTCCAAAAGCAACTCTATCCAATATTCACTTTCACTACATTCTTTTAGGGCGATTTGTAATTTAGCCACAAAATCCGCTTTGCCGTGAGCGTAAAAAGCTTCTCTTATGTTTGCACCGATACTTGTTCCTGAGCGCAAAAACTGATTTATCAATGCACTTTCACACTTTGCTTCTCGCAATTCTTTGCATACCTTTATTACATCAAGCGCGAACGCTTTTGATTTTATCATTAAAGGACTTTCTTTCATTGCTTTCACCTCTTAAGCTAATTATACTTTGCATAAATTTAAAAAGCAAGGCAAAGCTTTGCAAAAGACTTCTTCACTATTCACTATTACTTATTACTTCCAAAAATCCTCTATATAAAAGCGTAGAGAATAGTGAAAAGTGAAGAGTGAATAGTGAAAAAGTAAAATCCCCATTCTTACGAATGAGGATTTTTGGCTGGGGTGGCAGGATTCGAACCTGATGAGATAGAGCGTATAAACCGCATTGCTATGCGGTTTGTGAGAATTCGTGTGCAGTTTCGTGTGCAGTTTTAGTTATAAACGCTCTCGAAATGCTGGGTAATCTTTGAATCATATTCGTTTTGTTTGCTCTTTAAGGCGTGGTTATAAACATTGTTCATTATATAGTTTGTTTTCCATCCGCCGCGTGCCATTATATATTTATCGGGAATGTTCATTGCGTGCAGAATTGAAACGTTATAATGCCTTAAATCGTGGAAACGGAAAACGGGAATATTGTTGTTTATTAAAATTTTCTTAAAACGCCGTGTTATATGCGCGGGACTGATATTTGTTATTTTGCCCTTTATTCCCTTGAGCTTTTCAATAACAAAATCAGGGTATTCAATAGTCCTGTAGCTTGAGGAGGTTTTTGGAACCTTAACCACTGTCTTTCCATCCTCATCGCGAACTACCGCTTTATTAACCGAGACCAAATTGCCGTTTATGTCCTCTGATGTGAGGGCGCAAATTTCACCGCGCCGCATTGGACCGAAAGCGGCAAGTAAAATGGGGATTTCCATATCAGTGTTTTTAACTGCCAACATAAGTTTTTTAACATCCTCATCATCGGGTATATAGAGCTGAGGAGGAATTTTTTGCGGCAGGGTTGTTGTAAGAATAAAACCCGGGCGAAACATTTTTAAGACTGCTGAAAGGAGTCCGTGAATATTCCTGACTGTTTTAGGCGTGGCTTCTTTAGCGGCAATGTTAATAGCACGCTGAATATTTTCCATTGTTAATGCCGAAACCTTGATATTCATAATTGACTGCAGGTGGGCGTTGGCAGTGTTTTTATAAATTCGGATGGTACCGGGAGAAAGAATGTTTTCTTTTGATGAAATATAGCGGTCATACGCTTGTCTTAAGGTTATGTTTTCGGCGGCGCTTTGTTCGCTTATATCCTGTGCCCAGGTAAAGGCCGCCGCTTCGGCTCTTCGCTTATCAGAGTCGGTAAAGGATTTTCTTATTAAAACACCATCTACCGTTTTGTTCATTATAATGCGCCAGTTTCCTGAAGGCAGTTTTTTGGCTTTAGGCATATTCTCACCGTCCTTTTAATGTTTAAGTAATAATCATAATGATACGGCAAGTATAACGATAACAGCTAATACAATAATGCCTACGGCAAACACAAGGCATCCTAAAGCGGCGTTTCCGTTATCATTATTAGAACTGCTATTATTAGAAGAGGCTCTATTACCATAGGTTCTAACAACAATATCATCAAGTTGTTGCTGTGTTTCAGTAAGTTTTTGTTTTATATTAAAAAAGTTATCAATCAAGTAATTAAGATTTTCACTTGCTGAAAAGTGTGTTAAAAAATCGCGAATATACGGTAAAATTTCCGTCATTTCAATGTCGCAACTAAACGTTGTGTATTTTAATACAAGATAAAGCGCACTGCATAAACCTGCGAACTTTTCTTCTCGGTTTTCCGAACTAAATATGTTTTGGCAAAAATTTTGGCAAAATTCGTTATAGTCGTTAATGAATTTAGGTGTAAACTTTTCTATACCATATTTTTCTAAAGCAGAATAAAGTGAGGAATATAAAGTTTCGGATTCTTCGATTAAGTAAAAATAAATACAATTATACCAAGCAAACAACACAGCGCTCAAGGAAGAAAATTTAGCTTTTTCTTCAAGTGCGAAGTCATAAATTAGTTCATCACTTTCTTGAACGATGATATTAAAAGTTCTTTCGGGATTAAAAGATTTTATATTTTCCATTACAGTGTTCTCCTTAAGTATAATAAATCACAAAAATATAAAGCATACCTCCGATGGGGAGGAGCAGTGTTATTTTTGACCGATAGGGTGGTTAGCGGCATTAAGAACCGTTTCGGCCATATCGGCGCCGAGGGCATCGCCCGGAGCGATGTCAAGAAGCTTATCAATGCTTGCCTGCATTTCGGGTTTAGCACGGTAGGCGTTTATAACTTCAATTTCATGAGCAGTTAAGTTCAGGCCTTCGCCGTTTTGGGCGGGGGCTTTTTTTATATCGGTTTCGCCCCTTAAATATTCAACCGAAACACCAAGAAATTGTGCAATACCGTGAAGGTATTTTGTATAGGATTTAATTCTTCCGGATTTCCAATCGGTGATAACATTCTTTGAAATCCCTAAAAAAGCAGCTAAATCGCTACCTCTTTTCCTTTGCAATTTTAATTCGTTTGTGATTTTAAGCATAATGTCATCCATAAAAAAACTCCTTTCGTAAAAAACACACAAATGAAAACTTTTGAAATTGTGCAAAACAGCGAAAAGCACGAAAACGAGTACTTTTTATATTGACAAGCACACAAATGAGTGCTAATATGAACTTGCGCAAGGGGCGCGGACAAGTACATAAATATGTTTTGCACAGGTACAACAAAACAGCAACCCTTGGCAGAGGGCCGTGTTTTAAAAGGTTGTCCAATAAACAGCAGAAATACACATTTGTATATTTCACTTTATATAATACCACACATTTGTGTACTTGTCAATTTATTTATGAAAGGAGATAGGGAAGATGCCTGAATGGATTGCAAAGGTTGTGGGACTGATGCATAGATACAAGATTAAACAGTCGGAGCTTGCCGAAAAAATCGGCATCAGGCGAGATTATCTCAACAAAATCCTTAACGGAAACAAAATCCCGAAGGATGCAGAAGAAAGAATTATGGCTGCGCTTAATGAGCTTATAAGTCAGAGGGCAGCGTGATGAAAAGGAGGGGGAATAAATGCCAAAGTTAAAAAAGAACCCAAAGGAGTTAAGGGAAGAGGCTTTGGTTAAGTCACTTAAAAAGGGACTTATTGATAAAGGTTATACGGTGGCGCATTTAGCAAAACTTTGCAAAATGGACCCCGGAAACCTAAGCAGGATGATAAACCATCCGATGTCGGTGAAGCTTGACACAGTGCTTTTTATAGCAAGTAAACTCGGAATTGATTCAATTCCTGTGCAAAAAGGAGAATCGTTATGATAATTGAAACCTGGATTTTAATAGTAATTGTTTTTATTTTAGGCGGCGGCTTGATTATTTCTTTGATGGGTTGGATGGTAGCAGATGTAAAGAACGAGGAACTACGCCTTGACCTTGAAAAGCAAAAGGAAAATGTTCGTGAGCTTAAATGGCAGTTAACCAATTTGCGAGCCAAAAACAATGTTAAGGTTGCAAATGACTATTTTGAAAGCGGCAATAAGTGATTATGGGTACCCATAAGGTATGGAAAAAGGAAGAGGAAATTTACCTTGAGGAAAAGTGGGGTATGCTTTCCATTCCTACAATAGCTAAAAACCTTGGTCGCTCAGTAACAGCCATAAAGATACGAGCTTCCCGCCTTAACTTAGGCCCTTGTCTCCTCGGCGGAGATTATGTTTCTTTTAATCAGCTGGTAATAGCTCTTACCGGGCACAGTTCGCACCCCTACCACCTAATAAGTTGGGTGGAAAATAGAGGTTTTCCGATACATACAAAGCGGGTGGATAAAAACACCTTCCGAGTGGTTTATCTTGATGAATTTTGGGAATGGGCCGAAAAAAATAAATCCTTTATAGATTTTTCCAAAATGGAGCCCTTTGCTTTAGGCGCAGAGCCCGACTGGGTAGCGGAGCAACGAAAAAAGGATTATCACGCCTTTAATCTGCAAAAGAAAACACCTTGGACACCTGAAGAGGACAGCCATTTACTTTACCTATTAAAAAAGCAGCAATACGGATATAAAGAGTTATCGGAGATTTTGCAACGTTCCGAGGGGGCGATTCAGCGCAGATGCATCGACCTTGGAACTAAATACCGACCTGTTAAAGCGGATAACACAGACGAAGGTTGTAAATGGACCAAAGAGCACTATCGCATTTTAGCCGAAGGCATAAGGAACGGCGACAGTTACGCTCTTATCGGAGACAAATTAAACAAATCGGAAAAAGCTGTAAGAGGCAAGGTATATACAGTATATTTTACCGAAAATGCCGACAAAATCCGTTCTATGATGGGAAACGGCGAATGGGGTTGCGGCGCACCGTTACCGACAGTTAAACAAGCCAAACATATTAATGGTTATTCCGTAGATATCAAAAGAAATTTATCTCTTTTCGCAGGAGTTATCAAATTCCGTATGAATGAGCTTGGTTATGACCCATACTGGCAACGCTTTATGTGTATGAACTGGGATGATTTTAACGGTTGTTCGGCCGGTTGCACCGACTGCGATTCCTGCGCCGAGTTTATAAGGATAAAACCACAATACTGTGTTCGTTGCGGCGGTACCTTTTACGAAAGGCAGGAAAATAATCTTTGCAAAGAATGCCGAACGGCTCGAAAAAAACAGGCGCAGAAGAAATGGCGAATTTTATCTCTTAGGAGAGGTAATAAAAATTAAAAAAAACAAACGAAAAATAAAGTTCAAAGGGGGACAAAAAATGAAAGAACTTTTACTTAAGAATGCGGCGGACAAGCTTCGCCGTGAAATGAAAAGCAAAAACATAAATGACCCTGCCACCCTTATTCAAGAAGAGGTGGCAAAAGCTTTGGATGAGTTTTGCAGGCAAGAGCCCAAGCTCGCCGAGGCTATTATCAATTCACAAAAGACCTTTGCAGACTGTTGCAAGGAAATTTTAAAGGACACCAAAGCGCAGCAGTATATATCTGACATTGTAGCATACGGCAGGGCGGTGGCGTTTTATCTTGATGGCGCCAGTGTAACCTTCAAAATGTCAATTAAGATTAGCGGCGGGGAGAGCCTTAACGATATTTCCTTTGAGGATTTGCTGGGGGTTTAAATATGGTAGCATACAAAGCATTTGAAAAGGGGCTAGTTGCTACACACGGCCGAGGCCGTTTTCAGTTTAAAGAAGGTTTAAACATTACCGAAGCGGCAAAATGCGGCGCCTTTGGGTTCCACTGCGCCGAGGACCCGCTTGATATGTTTAATTACTATAAGCACAGTGAAAATACGGAATATCGCATTGTAAAGGCAGGCGGCGATATACATGAGGATTTGCGTGACAGCCGCGTTTCCTGCACCGAAATGTACATAGGCCGCGAGCTTACAATTCGCGAGGTTGCGCTTCATGCGCTGTGCTATTGGAGGCTACATCCTGAAAGGAGCCGCGATTCATTTGCGATTGACGGTGCATTCAGAATGTGCAGGGAAAAGAACCCGGTGTTAAAGGGCAAAAGCGGGGAGCTCCTTGTTTTTGCAAAGGGCGACACCGAGAAAATAACAAAAATCAGCGCATTTGTTGTTGATGGAGTGAAAATATTGCCGAATGTTAAATATGATATGCACGGCAATTCAAGGGGGTAGTAAAAATGTCAGAGCCGATGATTATGCCGGAAGGAATGCCGGAGATAAGTGAAGAAACCAAAAAGGATATTTTCGGTAAAATAGGACATTTCCTGTTTTTTACCACAATCAAAAGAGGGGAAAGGGAATATGTTTGTACCGCCTGCCATAAGAAATTTTCGCGCGGCGAGGCTGTTCCGCTTCGTACCATAACCCAGCAAGACCGAGACCTTTACCACGCAAAGCACAACAGCGAGGCTGTTTGCCCCCTTTGCGGCGAGAAGGCAACGGTTATAAACACAAAGCTGCAAAAACGATGTAATCAAAACATTGAGATATCAAGACAGGTTGTTATTTTCTTTGCCAAGAGTAAAACGGAGGTGTGGGCACGCGCCGCATTTTTTGTTCGCGAATTTTTCGGGTGTAGCGGCAATTATACCGATACCATAAACGAAACCGCGCGATACCACTTAACCACCAAAGGCGCACGGTGTTGGAAAAAGCCCTGGAACTATGTATGGGGCTGGGGTGGAGGTCTTTATCCTTCGAGTTTTTGTGAGCCGTTTCAATGGGACAACGGATTACAACATATCGCTTTTAATTATTCAACCTACACTGCCAGTGAGCTTGCCCCGGATGAGACATTTATAAAATACAGCGGATATAAGGAATACTGCCAAAATCATTACCTTAACGCCCCGTTTATGAAATACCTATGTTGGTATTGTGAGCATCCGCAAATAGAAATGCTTTCAAAAATGAAACATTTTTCCATCATCGGAAATATGATTTACGAAAACAAGGACCTGCCGACCTTCTTTAATTGGGAGGCGGCAAAGCCCTGGGAGCTCTACCGAATGAGCCGACCTGTTTATAACGAATGGGTAAGGCGCGGTAAAAGGCTCAATGAATTCAAGCTATTTATAACAATGAAGGGTACCACGGAAAAGGACCTTGATTTAGCAATGCAGATTTATAGACTTTCGTGGGACAGGTACGGAGAAGCCAAAAAGTTAATATATACCATTCGCCGAACAGGACGTTCAATAAAGGATGCCATTAAATATTTTGAAAAGATTTCAAGAGAATCGGTGGGCGCTTGCTATCACTGTCCCGGTATTACTGCCAGTGAGGCAGTTGATATGTGGATTGATTACATAAGAATGTCGGGTGCGGATAAAAAGGGCAGCACAGTTTCCCCTTGGCCTGCTGATTTAAAGGCGGCCCACGATAACTATTTAACCGCCGCCCAACTTAAAGCCGAAAAGGAAAAACGGAAAGCGGCACAAAAGGCGTTGCGCGAGGCCGTAAAGCAACTTGAAGGAAAAGCGGAAGAACTTTCTAAAAAATACAAAAGCGCAAACAAAAACCTCGCCGCCGTTAAGAAAAAATACGAGTACGATAACGGTACCTATTGTTTCGTAATGCCGAGCGGCATTTATGACGTACTTTATGACGGAACAATGCTTAATCAGTGTACGGCCCGAGCGGACTTTGGCGGAAATAATTGGCGTTATCTTGAGAGGATAAACCGAAATGAGACGTATATCGGATTTATGCGCAAATCTAATAAGCCCGATGAGCCTTGGATTACGGTTGAATTTGAACCGGGTGGAACGGTAAGGCAAAAGCGAGCCTACGGGGACAGTCAGCCTGACAATATTATGCCGACTGTTATTGCATTTTTAACCGAGTGGCAGGGAGTTATTGCAAAACGCCTTACGAAAAGCGATAAAAAAGCCGCTGCAACGGCAAAGGTGGTTCGGAACAAGGAATTTGCCGAACTGCGAAGAACAGGCAAAACAGTTAATTATGGCATTATGAGAGGCACACTTTTAATTGATGCCTTTGAAAAAGATTTAATGGAAATTGAAATTGCTTAAAAAGGAGTAAAGAAAATGGATAATTTAGCAGTTAATAACAATTTACCCGAGCGTGTGCAGGCGGAGGAACTGCACCGCAAAATATTACTTAATGCCAATATGGCGTGTGCTTCCTTCGTTGAAGCCTGCAAGTGCCTTAAAGAAATGAGGGACACAAAACTTTACACACAGTTAGGCTTTGAAAAATTTGAGGATTACACTCTTCAGGCTTTAAACATTAAAGAGCGGCAGGCTTATACATACATTCAGACCATTGAGCGCCTTGGAGAACGCTTTTTGCAGTCAAATGCAGAGGTGGGAATTACAAAGCTTTCCTTACTTACTGCCCTGCCGCCCGATGAAAGGGAGCGTGTTGTAGAGGAAAACGACCTTGCAGGGATGTCCACCGAGGAGGTCAAGCGCCTGGTTCGAGAGCACGATGAGAGAGGCGAACAAATAAGCCTTCTTGAAGATAAACTCAAAACGGCCGAAGCGGAGCTTAAAGAGGCGCAAAACAAGCCTGCCCTGGTTGCGGTTCAAGAGCCTGACAACGAAACTCTCGATAAAATTCGCTCGGAGTGCAACGCTGCCGCCGAAAAGCAAATTAAAGCGGCACAAAAGGAAGCCGACAAAAAGGTAAAGGATGCCAAAAAGGAATTTGAAGCAAAGCTTGAGGCAGAAAAGAAAAAGGCGGCCGAAGCGGCAACAACCGAAATTAAGGCTGAAATTGATAAATACAAAGCACAGCTTGAAGAAATCGGCAAAGAGAGAGCGGAGGCGCTTGAAAAGGCGGGCGCCCTTCAAAAGAAACTTGCTGTAAGCGCTTCGCCCGAAACGGTTAAATTTACATTTTATTTTGATGCCTTGCAAAAAGATTATTCGGCGCTGCTTGACTGCCTCCAAAAGATTAAGGAACAGGATGCGACAACGGCCAAAAAGTTTAAAGAGGCAATGCAAAAATACGGCGAGATTATCAAAACAAAGTTGGAGGGGTAAAGATGCAAGCGAATAAATACGAACTTGCGCTTTTTATGATGATAAGAAATCAAATTTTATTTACCGGGCAGGAACTTAAAAAGAGTGAACGGCAAATTTCCTTTATGGCGGCGGATACCATGAAGGAAGTTATAAAATTCATTGATTTTAAGAGAGCGGCAGAACTTTATGCCGAAGCATGCAAAAACGATGAGCCAAAACAGGAGGAAATTAAAGAGGTCAAGAGCCTTAGGTGGTTGGCACTTAATTTCCCTGTGATTAAAAACCCAATGAATGAAGGGGACAAGCTGTGCAGTTGCATTAACCGCTACTGTAACTCTGCCGCCGATTTAATTGAAAAGTTAGTGGCAGAGAACACTGACCTTAAAAGGCAGATAGGAATAATTGGTGAAAATAATGGATAAAAAGTTTATTTTCCCGATTATCCTCATCCTCCTTCAACTCGGCGCCGCAGTTGTCTGCGGTCTGACCAAGGATATTAAAATGATGATTTATTGGATAGCAGGTGCTGTGATTAACACCTGCGCAACGTTTTAGGGGGTGTTTTAAATGACCGATAACGAGATTATAAAGGCTTTGGAGTGTCATAGCCGAGAAAGTAATTCTTGTGGTAATAATTGTCCTTATCTTATATGTGAAGAAGTAATGTGTACTAAAAAGTTATCAAAAGATGCCCTTGACCTAATCAACCGCCAAAAGAAAAATATTAAAGAACTCAAATATAAGGTTAAAAAGTGGAAAGAAAATTATGAAAGTTCACAAGTTGTTGTTGGCGATTTTAGAGAAATAATCAATAAACAAGCAAAAGAACTCAAAACCGCCAAAGCCGAAGCAAACAAAGAGTTTGTGGAAAGGTTGCACGAAGAATTACGCATGTATGGGACAAAAGACAAGTTTAATAAAGCGGTCTTTCTTAATGTGGTAGATAGGGCAAAAAAAGAATTGGTGGGTGAGAAAAATGTGGACTAACACCGATTATGAATTAGCGGAAATTGCAGATGCATTAAACCTTGAAAAAGAAAAGGCTGGTGAGGATAAATGAAATCAGTTTTAATAAGCATACAGCCGTATTGGGTTTTCTTGATTATAGCGAAGGCTATGGGATGGAACGCTCGT
>JAZSBX010000116.1:0-6971 GCA_045602605.1 Acutalibacteraceae bacterium | reverse complement strand
TGCGAAAACATCCTTGCGAATGTTGTCATTAAGCAACGCCATATTTGCCTCAACATAGGATTTCATTGAATCAATAACACGGGCGTAGCCTGTGACCTCAAAGCCGTAAACCTTAAGTCCCTTAAGATTGGGCATTAAAATATCACGGCAAAGGCCTGTAAGACCCTCATAGTTTGCCTTTTCAACCAGCTTTATAAGCAGGTCACGGCGAAGCACCATAATATCAAGGCTGTAGGAAACATTGTCGGCCTGAGCCATAAAGGACATTTCGTTAATGCGGCAGTCTTCCCCTACCTTTAAAACGGCAATGTCGTTATTATTTTTGGGCAGCTTACCCTTTGCATAGAATATGGTAAGGTCTGCGCCCGTTTTCATATGTTGTTTAATGCCTTTGGCAAAATCAAAGTTACCAACAACATCGGCATCGCAAAGAACAACATATTCCTCCTTGCAGGCCTTAATAAAGCTCATTGTGCCGTTTAAGGCCTCAATGTGGCTTGTGTAAACCCCTGCTTCAGCGGTGTTGAAGGGCGGTAAAACCTTTAAGCCGCCGCGTTTTCTGTCAAGGTCCCAAAATCGACCTGAACTAACATGGTCCATAAGCGAACGGTAGTTGCTGTTTGTAATGATACCAACCTTGCTGATGCCTGCATTAACAAGGTTTGAAAGCTGAAAGTCAATTAAGCGATAACGCGCGCCGAAGGGCACCGAGCTCATTGAACGCTTTTTTGTGAGCAGAGGAATAAAATCATCGTGAACGTTGGCATAAACAATGCCTAAAAAATTATTGCTTCTCATTTGCTTTCACCCTCCTCAACATTTTCGCGAATCATTTTGCCTGCGCCGATAACGGCGTTGCTTCCAACGGTGAGGCCGCCACCCACAACGGTGATACCCCACTCCTCATCGGGCTTTTTATATGACGGGTCAACACCGATTTCGGCATTTTCTCCCACCACAACATTCTCTGAAATAATACTATAACGCACCTTGGCGCCCTTTTTAATAACACTGCCGGGCATTATCAGTGAATACTCAACGCTTGCCCCCTCTTCAACCGTTACATTTTCAAAAAGGATTGAAAAATCAAGGTTTCCGTAAACCTCACAGCCATCGGTAACAAGGGAATTTTCAACCTTTGCATTCTTGCCGATAAACTGTGGGGGCTGGGAGGCGGTTCGGGAATAAATTTTCCACTCGGGGTCGGAAAGATTCAAATTAATGTTGGGGTTTAGTAAATCAAGGTTGGCATCCCAAAGGGAATCGACCGTTCCAACATCCTTCCAATAATCATTAAAACGGTAGGTGCAAAGCTTTTCACCGCCTGCAAGCATTGCGGGAATAACGTTTTTACCGAAATCGTTGGAGGAACCTTCAGTTGCCTCATCCTCAATAAGATATTTTCTGAGCTTATCCCAATTAAAAATGTAAATTCCCATTGAAGCCAGATTGCTTTTAGGAACTTTTGGCTTCTCCTCAAATTCATAAACCGTGCCATCAGGATTAGTGTTCATTATACCAAAACGGGAGGCCTCCTCAAAGGATACCTCTAAAACGGCAATGGTACAGTCGGCATTTTGTTCCTTGTGCTGTTTAAGCATTAAGGAGTAATCCATTTTATAAATATGGTCGCCTGATAAAATAAGCACATATTCAGGGTCATAGCGCTCAATGAAGGGTATGTTCTGATAAATGGCGTTGGCGGTTCCCTTGTACCAATCGGCGCCTGCGCTTCTCTGATAAGGCGGCAAAACGTGAACGCCGCCGTTAAGCCTGTCTAAATCCCAGGTCTTACCGCTACCGATGTAGTCATTGAGCTCCAAGGGCTGATACTGTGTTAAAATTCCCACCGTGTCAATACCTGAATTAACACAGTTGGAAAGCGGAAAGTCGATAATTCTGTACTTTCCGCCATAGGGCACTGCAGGCTTTGCAATGTTCTGAGTGAGAACACCAAGACGGCTACCCTGACCGCCTGCAAGGAGCATTGCTACACATTCTGTTTTCTTCAAACTTCTCATCTCCTATTTTTATACCGATGATATACTGTACGAGCTTGAGGCGAAAAATATAACCACAATTTTTCACCTTAAAAGCGCATACTTATACAACTTTATTATATTATACCCGAAGCCATTTTTCAAGGTATTTTTGTTAAAAAATAGTATTTTTTTCGATTTGCTATTCAATAATTTGGCAAAAATCACTAATTTTTGACCTTTTTTTGTGCTTAACAACCAACTTCCCTTATGCCGCTTTACTGTCGACTCCAAATTTTAAAAATTTTTGCCTGAATTTTAAATTTTCCACTATACATTACGGCGAAAATATATTATAATGATAGTGTATACTGTAATAATTATATTTAAAATTCAACATTTTCTTTTGTGAGGAGAAGTTTCATTATGTTTACAACTGACATTGGCATTGACCTTGGCACAGCCAACACTCTTATCTGCGTTAAAGGAAAGGGCATCATTATGCGCGAGCCCTCGGTTGTTGCCTACGACATACGTTCCGATGCCGTTCGTGCCGTTGGAACAGAGGCTAAAGAAATGATAGGCCGAACACCCGGCTCCATTGTTGCCGTGCGACCGCTGAAGGATGGTGTTATTGCCGACTTTGACGTTACTGCCGCAATGCTTAAAAGATTTATACGGCAGGCGCTGCGCGGCTCGCTTTTTTCCCGCGTTCGCGTTGTTATTTGCGTGCCTGCAGGTGTAACCGAGGTTGAAAGCCGCGCTGTGTGGGATGCCGCTAAACAAGCAGGTGCCGTTGATATTGATATTGTTGAAGAGCCTATGGCTGCGGCTGTTGGCGCAGGTCTTCCCGTTAAGGATGCCGCCGGTAATATGGTTGTTGACATCGGCGGTGGTACGAGTGAGGTTGCCGTTATCTCCCTTGGCGACATTGTTACTGCCCAATCGGTGCGAATTGCAGGTGATGACCTTGATGAATCAATCATCAACTACATTCGTAAAAAACACAGCCTGCTCATAGGCGAGCGCACTGCCGAGCAAATTAAGATTGAAATCGGCTCTGCCCTTCCCTATGAAGGTGAAACCTCCATTGAAATCAAGGGCCGCAACCTTGTTGACGGTCTTCCCAAAAACGTTATCATAACATCAGAAGAGGTGCGTGACGCTATGTCTGACACCATTATGCAGATTATTGATAACATCCGCTTAACCCTTGAAAAAACACCACCTGAACTTGCAAGCGACATTATTGAGCGCGGTATCACCCTAACGGGCGGCGGCGCGTTGCTTCGCGGCTTTGCCGAGCTTGTAAGCAGAGAAACCGGTATGCCCGTTTCGGTTGCGCAAAGTCCCCTTGACTGTGTTGTTATCGGCACCGAAAAGCGCCTTGACGGTTCGGGTGGCTTTGACACCTATCAGTTCCGCAGAGGTAAGCGTTTCCGTTAATTTTTTTCGAAAGTAGGCCAAAAAAGTATGCGTTTTTTCTTTCGCAGCCGACAGTTTAAAATTCTACTTATAAGCATTGCGGCCGTTGCGGTGCTTTCTATTATTGCGGCCGTTTTAGGCGGCGCACTCACCCCTCAATCAAGCCTTATTTCGGCAATCACCTCGCCCTTTGAGGGTGTGGCGGCGGATATTTCGGCATTCTTTGAGGATGCTGGAAAACGCTTTCAGAACAACGAAAAGGCTATTTTAGAAAACGCCGAGCTGCAAAAGGAAATTGACAAACTCCGTGAACAGCTAGCAGAATATGATGAGGCAGTAAGGCAAAACGAATTTTACGAAAACTATCTGGAAATTAAAGATGAAAACAAGGATTTTCAGTTCCAGCCTGCCGAAATCATTGCCCGTGACACCGACGACCCCTTTGGAAGCTTTGTAATAAACAAGGGCAGTCTTAACGATATTTCTCAGCACGACCCCATTATTACCGATGCAGGTCTTGTGGGTTATGTTTCGAAGGTGGGGCTGACCACCAGCAAGGTCACAACAATTTTAAGCCCCTCTCTTAAAGTGGGGGCCCTTGATAACCGCACGGGAGATTCGGGTGTTATCACAGGTGATATTACTTTAAGCCAAAAAGGTCTTTGCAAAATGAACAACCTTGTCAGAAGCGGTAAAATCGCGGTTGGCGACTATGTTGTGACATCGGGCGAGGGCATTTTCCCTGCAGGTCTTTTAATCGGTGAAATCACCGCCATTGGGAACGATGCCTACACCGGCACTCTTTATGCAAGCGTTACCCCCTTTGCCGATATTTCCTCTCTTCGCAGCGTTATGGCCATCACCTACTTCCCCGGCCAAGGCTCCGAAAAGGTGACCGCCAATGATTAACGTTAAGGAAAAAAACCGCAATAATATCGTTTTAGCCCTTCAGATTTTTGCTGTTTTTTGCATTGCAGTCATTCATTACAGCTCACTGTTTCCCCTTAAAATAGGCACGGCATCGCCTCTCGTTATCATTCCTTTTCTAATTATCGTTTCCTACTACTCGGGAATGTGGCGGGGTGTGATTTTTGCCTTTGCTTACGGAATTTATATGGACTCGGTTGCCGCCGATACCCTTTGCTTTAACACGCTGGCACTTGGGCTTATCATTTGCGTTTGCGGTGTGCTTATAACCTACTTTTTTAACCGCAACATTTCGGCCGCTTTACTGCTTAGTCTTGGCGCGGCGCTTACCTATTTTGTGCTTAAGTGGCTTATCTTTTTTGTGTTTGCAGGAACCGAAAATCATCATATTTACCTTTTCCGCTACGCCGTTCCTTCGGCAATTTATTCGGCAGTTTTTGCCCTGCCCTTTTACTACATTGCTAAATTTTTCATTAGCAGGAAAAATTAACTTTTAAAACAAAATTTCAGGAGGTGAACAAAATGCCGTTTAAAAGAAAAAAACAAACAAGACTCACCGCTCTTTCGGTGATTTGCATTGTCATTGCCGTTCTTTTTGTCTTTCGCATTTGTTCACTTCAGCTTATAAATGCCGCAACCTATACTGCTCAAGGTGCAGGCATTTCCACCATTGTTGCAAAAATCAAGGCCCCCCGTGGCGAAATCCTTGATTACTACGGCAGAAAAATTGCCATTAACCGCGATGGTTACAACGTTGTTTTTAACAGTGCAAACGTTTCCCGTTCCACCATTAACGATACCATTTTAAAGCTCGTTAATATGTTTAAGGAGAAAAACGGCCAGTGGGTGGACAAACTCCCTTTAGGCTACGAGGAGCCCTTTGACTACACAGGTAGCGAAAGCGATAAAAAAACGCTTATTTCCACCCTTAAGCTTGCCGATTATGCCACCGCTGAAAACTGCTTTACACAAATGGTCAAGCGTTACGACCTTGAAAATTACACACGAAGCGAGCAGCGCATTATTATGGGTGTGCGCTATTCAATGGATATCACCGATTTTTCGGTTACCAACCCTTATGTTTTCGGTGAGGACATTTCGGCCGAGCTTATGAGAACGGTGAGTGAAAGAAATTTCTTGCTTCAGGGCGTAACGGTGGAGGTTACACCTTTCAGAGAATACGTTGAAACCGATTTGGCCCCCAACATCATCGGTGAGCTTGGCCCCATTTACGCCGAGGAATGGCAAGAACTTAAAGAAAAGGGCTATTCCTACAACGACAAGGTGGGCAAAAGCGGAATTGAAGCCTATGCCGAAAGCGATTTAAGGGGCACCGATGGTGAAATAACCTATAAAATTGACAGCAAGGGCACCATTATTTCGGCTACGGTCACCAAGGAGCCCGTTTCAGGTAAAACCGTAATGCTGACCCTTGATAAAAAAATACAGCGTGCCGCCCAGGATTCCCTTAAATCCACCATTAAGAGTATGCAGGGCAGCAACGCTTTAGGCTCTGCCGTTGTGGCAGGCTCGGCAGTTGTGGTTGAGGTTAACACGAACAAGGTTTTGGTTGCCGCTAACTATCCGTCCTATGATATGGCCACCTACCACGAAAATTACGATAAGTTGGCCAGCGACCCAGCAAGGCCCCTTACCGACCGCGCATTTCAGGGTATTTATCCCATCGGCTCCACAATTAAGCCTGCCGTTGCAATTGCGGCGCTGGAAAATAATCTTACGACCTCTGACGAAACCATTTTCTGCTCACACACCTACACGTTTTTCAGCGACTATCAGCCAAACTGTATGGGCTGGCACGCCTACACCGATTTAACCAAGGCGCTTTCACGCTCCTGCAACTACTATTTCTTTGAACTTGGCAAGCGTGTCGGAATTATAAAACTGACCGATTATTTCAAGCAATTTGGTTTAGGTGTTAAAACGGGTGTGGAAATCACCGAATCCTCAGGACTTTTGGTTGAGCCCACCAACGACAGCATGGGCGGTGACACACTTCAGGCCGCTATCGGTCAAATGAACGCCTTTACACCTTTGCAGCTTGCAAGCTACACCGCAACCCTTGCAAACGGCGGCACAAGGCGACAGGCCTCCCTTATTTCAAAAACCGTTTCCTATGATTTATCGGAAACCTATTTTGAAAACACGGGAAAGGTGCTTAACACCGTTAAAATATCGGAAAAGAACCTTGAAGACGTTAAGGCAGGTATGCTGTCGGTTACTATGGATGGTACGGGAAGCGGCGTTTTCGGTAACTATCCGCTGAAAATAGGCGGCAAAACGGGAACGTCACAAACGGCATCGGGCGCCGACCACAGTGTTTTCATTGCCTTTGCGCCCTATGATAATCCCGAAATCGCCATTGCCGTTGTTCTTGAGCACGGTCAAACCAGCTATGCCGCGGCTAACATTGTTAAAACGATTATGGATGCCTATTTCTTTGCCGATGAGACCGATGAAACCTATGAAAACGCCTACGAAGTGTTAGATTAGTTCTTGACTTTTCGGCTCTTTATGTTAAAATTTACTATATTATTATTTTATATATAAGAGGGGGTAAAATGTCTATGGGTAAGGTTTTCGCCGTCACCTCAGGTAAGGGGGGCGTTGGAAAATCCTCAT